>CAKQDQ010000258.1 GCA_934229335.1 uncultured Prevotella sp. | reverse complement strand
CCTTATCAGTCAGCCTCAAGGAGTGGGCTCTGGGCAATGTCTCGTTCTCCTACCTTGTAAGAGAATAAAGCGAGTCTACTATACTTCGACTACGCAGCGAGAGCGTATTTTGTTTCGCCAATTAAATTGTTTGACTGATGTGATTATGGAGTCTACAGCCATCACTCCGCATGCTTACGCACCATCCCAGACCGCTGTCAAATCCAGTCAGCCCCTTATAAATGTTAATCGCATAGCTAATTTCTGCAATTGGTTCTGCAAAGTTAGTGCTTTTTTATTTAATAAGCAAGAAAATATCACTATTTTTGTCTCTGTTTGCCATTTTATTCAACTTTGAATGTAACATTTTCATTTGCAAGTACTGTATTAGGGAATATTTCCTTTGCTTCCTTCAGTAAAGGTGTCTCGTCTAAATATCGCTGGCTAAAATGTCCAATAATAAGTTTTTTAGCATTTGTATCTCGAGCTGTCAACGCTGCCTCACGTGCTGTGGAATGTAAGTATTTTATTGCCTTGTCCTTCATATCTTCACAATATGTAGCCTCATGATACAGGGTCGTCACTCCTTTCAGACTCTTATATAAAGTAGGAATATATCGTGTGTCTGAACAGTATGCATATGAGCGGACAGGGTCAGGCTCTGTTGTTAATAATTTATTGGAGATTGTGTTTCCCTCTGGTGAAGTCCAATCCAACCCCAAACGTAGGTTGTCGATTTGTGAGCGTGGAATGTTATAAAACTTCATCATGTCGGGCTTTATGTGTCTATGTCCCTGTTTCTCTCGGAAGATATAACCGCAACATGGCATACGATGATTAAGAGGAACAGTTTCTATAGTAAGTGACCTGTCTTCGTAAATTGTTTGTTGTACATTGGTGTCTACAGAATGGAATATTGTTTCGTAGTCGAGGGTAGAACAAAACATCTTGTATTCCATCTCGAACAATTCTTTGTATGCAGCCGGAGCGTATATGTGGAGTGGGGCAGTACGTCCCTGTAAGCCAAATGTGCTTATCATGCCAATCAGTCCTAACACATGATCACCATGCAGATGGCTAATAAATACTGCATACAGCTTGGTGAAGTTTAGGTGTGAGCGTCGTATCTGTGCTTGTGTTCCTTCGCCACAGTCTACCATAAATAGTTTTCCACGAATCTCTACTATTTGCGATGATGGGTTATGTCGTTTGGTAGGAAGAGCTGAACCACAACCTAATATATGAACATTAAATGGTTGCATAAATATCACTATTTTATATTATCGTAAGTCTATTACCTCTGCTTTAGGGTAGTCCTTAGCATTAAATCGGAATGTAGAGTCAGTATATTTCTTTGCTTGAAGACCATTGACGGTAATGGTAATCCATTGCTGTCCCTGTTTGACTTTTATATTTTTTATGTTGTATTGTTTATCAACAGTTACATACATTTCTTTTATGCCTCCTTTGTTGCCACCATATATGTATATGGTATATCCATTTGAAGTGTTGGTTTGCTTTAGGCTGTACCCCTTCTTGTATAATGTCAGGAAGAAGTAAGGGTTCATACTTGCTATTTGATACCCCTTGGGGGAGGAGACGTTAACTTCTTGTGA
>CAKQDQ010000257.1 GCA_934229335.1 uncultured Prevotella sp. | reverse complement strand
AAGAACCTCGGTGGTGATCCAGAAAAACCATTCCAGATCTTTGACGACGTAAAGGAACTGTATGCAAACCGTGCAAAAGAATTAGAGTCTATTTGTGCAGCTCGTTATGCAGAAGAGAAGGCATGGGCAGAAGCCAATCCTGAGAAGGCACAGCAACAGGACGAATGGTTTAGCGGTAAGGCACCAAAGATAGATTGGACAAAGGTTAGCCAAAAAGATAACGATGCTACTCGTTCTGCTTCAGCTGCTTGCCTCGGCACCCTTGCAGAACAAGTACCAAACATGATTTGCGCTTCAGCCGACCTGTCTAATTCTGATAAAACAGACGGATTCCTCAAGAAGACACATGCCTTCACAAAAGGTGATTTCAGCGGTGCATTCTTCCAGGCTGGTGTAGCAGAGCTCACGATGGCTTGCTGCTGTATAGGTATGGCTCTTCATGGTGGCGTTATTCCTGCTTGTGGTACATTCTTCGTATTCTCTGATTATATGAAGCCTGCTGTACGAATGGCTGCCCTCATGGAGCTTCCTGTTAAGTTCATTTGGACACATGATGCTTTCCGTGTAGGTGAAGATGGTCCGACACATGAACCAGTAGAGCAGGAGGCACAGATTCGTCTTATGGAAAAGCTTAAGAATCATTCAGGTAAGCCATCGGTACTTGTACTTCGTCCAGCAGACGCAAAGGAGACAACAGAAGCTTGGGCTCTCGCAATGGAGAATACTGCAACCCCAACAGCACTCATATTCTCTCGTCAAAACATCAACAACCTTCCAGAGGGTAACGACTATTCACAGGCAGCTAAGGGCGCATATATAGTTGCTGGTAGCGATGATAATCCAGACGTGGTACTTGTAGCTTCAGGTTCAGAGGTTTCTACTCTTGTTGGTGGTGCAGAACTCTTACGTAAAGATGGTGTTAAGGTACGTATTGTAAGTGTTCCGTCAGAGGGCTTATTCCGTCAGCAGCCAATAGAATACCAACAGAGCATAATTCCTGTAGGTGCTAAAGTCTTCGGTATGACAGCAGGTCTACCTGTAAACCTACAAGGCTTCCTTATCGGCGCAGCTCCAGAGTCAAAGATATGGGGTCTTGAGAGTTTCGGCTTCTCAGCTCCATATAAGGTATTGGACGAAAAACTTGGTTATACCTCAGACAATGTGTATAATCAGGTTAAGGCTATGTTATAAGCATCAACCTTTCAACGAATATATGACACCATAAGCTATATAGAGACTATAAACGCTTATGGTGTCACATAATAACCTTAAAACATAATGTCTTATGGAAAAAAAAATAATAGGCGTAGCAAGTGATCATGCAGGATTTCCGTTGAAGCAGTTTGTTCTCCAATATTTAGAGGAGAAAGGTTTAGAATACAAGGATTACGGCACATATAGCGACCGTTCATGCGACTATCCAGATTTCGCTCATCCACTTGCCGAAGATATAGAGGCAGGAGTCGTATCATGTGGTATCGGTATTTGCGGATCAGGTGAAGGTATGGCAATGACACTTAACAAACATCACGGAGTTAGGGCAGGTCTTGTTTGGAATGTAGATGTTGCCCATCTTATCAGACAGCACAACAATGCCAATTGTATAGTACTACCA
>CAKQDQ010000256.1 GCA_934229335.1 uncultured Prevotella sp. | reverse complement strand
GTTACCAACTATACCACAAAAGAGCCTGACAACGCTCTTAGTGAGAATGGTATCTTCACTCCTACCGAAGATGGACACAAGATTATGTTTAATGTAACGATGACCGCACCAGGATATATCGCCAAGATAGGTCCATACATAAAGTCTACAGGCATTAAAGATAACACTGACGTAAAATACCCTGTTTCGGTTCAGAAGAACACTACTTCCGCATGGTGGAGCAACTTCTCAAAAGAGGACTATACCTTACAGAAGGGAGAGACAATGGAGTTTCAGTTCTACAACTATTCCAATAAATCCGCCAACTATAATAACTGGATTCTCTATGGGGCTAATGCCACACATGGCGCTGCCAACTATCAAGAATACTTCGGTATTAGATGTGATAATTGGGATAATACAACAGCAAGTAATACAGGATGCTTAAGCGACTATAATTGGGATACATTCTGTGAAGATATGGACAATTCACTTGTAAAAATGACTGTTACATATGCTTCTGATGGAACTTTCACAATGAAAGCTGTTATAACAACTAAATCAGGAAAGATATACAACTATTCTTACACCAAGAACATAGCCGCACAGCCAGCATCTATAAACCTGTTCTTTGTCAGTGAAGGTTCGTATATTGATGGTTCGAACATACCTACCAATGTAGAAACAATAACTGTATCATCATACAAAAAAGCTACAGACAACGTTCTCTATAACCTTGCTGGTCAAAAAGTAGATGACAACTATAAGGGAATAGTTGTAAGAAATGGCAAAGTATATATAAAAAAATAACAAAGGATAAAACGATATGAGTACTTCAATAATCATCCTGATAGTAGTTGCAGTAATAGCACTATGGGTAATAGGTATTTATAATAATTTGGTAAAGTTACGCAACAACCGCGACAACGCTTTTGCTAATATAGATGTACAACTAAGACAGCGTTATGATCTTGTACCTCAGTTAGTAAATACTGTTAAGGGGTACGCCGCTCACGAGAGTGGCGTACTTGAAAAGGTTACTGCAGCCAGAGCAGCCGCAATGAGTGCTACAGGTATTAACGATAAGATTGCTGCTGAGACAAAACTTTCAAGTGCGTTAGCGGGATTGAAGGTAAGCGTGGAGGCATACCCAGAGCTAAAGGCTAATCAAAACTTCATGCAGTTACAAACAGAGTTAGCAGACATTGAGAACAAGTTAGCTGCAACACGCCGTTTCTTTAATTCTACGACTAAAGAACTGAATACGTCAGTACAGTCATTCCCTGCAAACCTCTTTGCAGGTATGTTTGGTTTTCATACAGAGCCAATGTTTGAGATTGCTCAGGAAGAACGTGCGGCTGTAGAGAAAGCTCCAGAAGTAAAATTCTAAGAAAACAATACTGATGCAATATATCGGAATACAGTCTCAAATAAATCATAATAATCGCCTAAGCTTATTACTGCTGCTGGCGTTCCCATGTATTATAATGGCTATAACATGGGTATTCATTGCCATCATGAGCTACTTCTTGGGTACCTATGATAGTGAAGGGAACTTCATAAATGAGTTAAGCTATGAGACTGTAAATTATGCCTTCATGCAGACCGTGCCATGGATAATCGGTATCGTCGGTATATGGTTCACTATAGCCTATTTTAGTAACACAGCTATGGTGCGTGCTGCTACTGGTGCCAAGCCACTCCAAAGACGCGAGAATCCTCGTGTATATAACAT
>CAKQDQ010000255.1 GCA_934229335.1 uncultured Prevotella sp. | reverse complement strand
ATATTACTACATATAAAGGAAAGGACATGCCTGGCACGCTTATCACTAAACCGTTCATCAGTCACGAAACGGGACAGTGGTGCTCATTTCCAAAACTCTCTGACAGTACAAGCTACACGGGGGTCAACAAAGCACGAAACTTCGAGATATTCGATGCTCTTCTGAAGGCTAACGGTATGGCAGGACGAGCAGAGAAGTTCACGATGGCATCAGGAAAACTGCAAAGTTTGTGCTACAAATATGAGATTGAGCGTCATATGCGCACACCTCACTACACTGGTTTTCAACTGCTTGGCATCAATGATTACAGTGGTCAAGGCTCGGCTATCGTTGGTGTGACTGACGTGTTCTATAATGATAAGGGCTACATCACGGCTCCTGAGTTCCGCGAGTTCTGCTCGCCCATCGTGCCTTTGGCAAAGATTGCGAAATTTACTTATACTACTTCGGAGATTTTCAACGCTGACATTGAGTTGTCACAATTCTCTGACAGCGATATTGACACTGCCGCTCCACATTGGACTATCACACACAATGACGACGCCACCGCTACCGCACAGGTCTATGCGCAAGGCGACTTACCGAAACGCTCCCTGCCAATTGGTCAGAACATTGAGTTAGGAAGCATCAGCGTTCCACTCAATAACATCAACAAGGCGGGTAAGTATACGCTGACAGTAACCATACCTCATACTGATGCAAAGAACCATTGGGACTTCTGGGTATATCCTGATATACAACCTGCAACAGCAAAAATAAAGAAGGCGAAGCGTGCGGAAGCGATGTTTATTGACGGCATCCTCGTTACGGACACTCTTGACAATCAGGCACAGAAGACTCTGCGCAAGGGCGGTAAGGTGCTGTTGCTCGCGGCTGGAAAGGTGACATACGGCAAGGAGGTGAAGCAAACATTCACACCTGTCTTTTGGAACACGTCTTGGTTTAAGATGCGTCCACCACACACCACGGGCATATATGTAGAGAAGGAACACCCTATCTTCCGTGACTTCCCTACCGATGACCACAGCGACCTGCAGTGGTGGGAACTGGTTAACAAGGCACAGGTGATGCAGTTCACTGACTTCCCGACAGATTTTCAACCGCTTGTGCAGAGCATCGACACATGGTTCGTATCGCGAAAGATTGGTATGCTCTTTGAGGCTAACATCGGCAAGGGACGTCTCGTCATGACCACTATGGACTTAAAGAAAGACATGGACAAACGACACGTAGCACGTCAGATGCGACAGTCTATCCTTAGCTATATGCATTCGGACGAGTTCCACCCACAGTGGTCACTACCTGTAGAACGCATTACAGACCTCTTTACCAAGGTTGCAGGCGAGGTGAACATGTTTACTAATGATTCTCCTGATGAGCTGAAACCAAAATTGAAATAGATATATAACGCATTTTCCCCTAAAGTTGAAGAAACAAAAAGTTTTTTTCACTTTAGGGGATTATGTTTCTATAATTAAAAGTTTTTTCTTAACTTTGCAATCAGATGAACAAGAAGAAAAAAACTGATACTAACAGGTACGCTATAGTAATGGGGGCGACTTCTGGCATAGGTATGGAGGTTGCACTATTGTTGGCAGAAAGGGGGTGGCGCGTAGGCATTGCAGGACGAAGGACAGAACGCCTTTCTGAGGTTATGCAACGTAACAGCAACATCGTTGCTAAACGAACGATTGACGTTAACTCTGAAGATGCCACAACGGCCTTACACGATATGATACGCGAAATGGGCGGACTGGACCTCTACGTACACAGTTCGGGCATTGGTTGGCAGAACTATGACCTTGACCAAGAGAAGGAGTTGATGACTGCCAACACCAATGTTATGGGC
>CAKQDQ010000254.1 GCA_934229335.1 uncultured Prevotella sp. | reverse complement strand
CCGTAACACCATCTTTAGTAATCTGAGGAGCACCAAATTTCTTCTCTATTACCACGTTACGTCCCTTAGGACCAAGCGTTACCTTTACTGCATTAGCAAGCTGATCTACGCCCTTCTTCAGAAGGTCACGCGCTTCCATATTGAATTTAATATCTTTTGCCATGATTTTTGTCGTTTTTCTGTTGTTTAATTTTTGCTGCATTACTCTTACGTATGCGCCACTATTCTCTTACTTCAAGATAGCGATAACATCGCTCTGACGCATAATGAGGTATTTCTCGCCCATATATTCTACTTCCTGACCGGCATACTTACCATAGAGTACCGTATCGCCTGCCTTGAGTATCATCTCTTCATCTTTCTTGCCTTCGCCTACTGCAACGACAGTTCCCTGTAGGGGCTTCTCCTTAGCTGTATCAGGAATGATGATTCCACCGATTTTCTCTTCTGCTGGTGCTGGAGTTACCAACACGCGATCTGCTAATGGTTGAATGTTCATAGTGTCTTATTGTTTTTATGTTTAACGTTTTTCCACCACACTTCTAAACGAAAAACGTGCCAAGGGCATACCGTATGACAATTATGTCAGTATGGCAACCCATGCAACGACAGTATGTCACATCACTTCGATATAAACCGTCATATCGTGTCATAAAAATAATCCAGCTTCACAATTTAGACTCTTTCATAACATGATTTGATAGTTGTTACCATACGATATGATAGTGTTCATGACATGATTTGATAGTTGTTGCCATGCGATATGATAGTGTTCGTAACGTGATTTGATAGTTATTAAGTAAGTGTTCAAAATTATTTTAATATTTAATACAAGAACATTAACTTACTTATTTATAATAATAATTTTGAATACTTACTTATAATAACATTATTATATTTGAGCAAGAATATTTTGAGAATACCAACAATGTTAGAGATGTTGCAGAACAGTTACTATTTATTTCACCATTATTAAATTTGGAGATTGACTCTTTATTATGTAACTTTGCATTTCAAAATATACGGTATGTTCTACAGTAATGCTCGCGTTACCTTTACTGTACAATTGCAAGATGCTGCTTATCATATGCATAACAGACTTAAAATAGAACAAGGTGAGATTCAGCCCCCCTTTACCATACACCCTATAAACTTGAATAATACTATGACTTGGACTTACTTTTACATTGAAATGGCAGATAAACTTCTCGGTTATAAAAATAATCGCAAGTCACTGATTGAAGTAATCTATTCGTTAGACGAGAAGTACATTGACTACATCAAGAACAAAGACGGTGGGCTTCTCTCTGATATTGATCCATTCACGGTGTTCGGCATCTTTAACCGAGGCATAAAGCAAGACAGTCGTTTCAAGATTTGCGAATTTTTCAAAGAGAAGTTACATATCGCAGCTGATGTTCCATCTGATTTCGACGGTGTTCCTGTCTTAAACAATATGATGGCTATTTTCTTTAAAAGAGAATCTGCCAATAATACCATACTACCTCTTTGGGACCTCTTTGAGGCTGTTATATCCAACGACAGGTCTGAAATAAGAAAGACCTTCGACATGGTATCTAAGCAACATGGCATTAGGTGGAACATAACTATGGGCTTATTCTGGATTAGGCCCTATGACTATATTGCGCTCGACTCTACAAACAGGAGCTACCTACCGACATTGGGAGTAAAGGTCTTTAACGAAAAGCAAATAGACTCAGAACACTACCTTGCGCTTATTGACGACGTTAAACGAAAAATAAACGGTAAAAGTATTAAAGAAAGCAATATACCAGAGATATCACATCAGGCTTGGATTGGAGGTTCTCACAATACCACGTCAGACATGAGCAGACACTATT
>CAKQDQ010000253.1 GCA_934229335.1 uncultured Prevotella sp. | reverse complement strand
GTTGTAGATCTTGACTTCTTTCTCTATAGATTGTCTATGATCTTTGGGTAGACACAGGGTTTTACGGGTGAGCCAAAAAGAATATAGTAAAGGTGAAGTATGTAGGTATAAACACACAACCTAAGTTTAATGTGCTTATGCCACTTTATAATGATGTCAATGCGTTGAACATACGTCTTAACAATCCAAACCTAAAATCACAGTGGTCAAATATCGTAGAGGCGAGACTTGATGTGAAACAAACAGGCATGAAGCCAACGTGGTGGGTGCAGTATAACCTCACAACCACGAAGAACGCGTGGGGAAACAGAGTGAGTTACGATACCAATACAGGCGCGTACACCACAATAGCCGATAACGTAAATGGTAACTGGAACACTGTGTTTAAGTCAGGGGTGAACGGACCAATAGACAAACAGAAGCGTTTTCGATATGACATATCGGCAAGCATGAAGTACACTCATAGCGTAGACTTCTACACCGCCTATGATAATATGGGCAGTGACCTAAGTAAAGTGAATACCTTTAATCCAAGTGCTACAATAAAGTTGACATACCGTAAGGAGGTATTGTCAGCCGGATTCGTAGCAAAATACACGGGAAACATAAGCCATGAAGAGAACTACGGACAGCGAGACCTTAATGTGCATGAATATAATGTGGGCGTAAACGCGCAGTACACAGTGCCAGTGGTGAAACTGACGATAGGCAGCGACATTAACCTCTATTCGCAGAATGGTTATGAGGCAGAATACATGAATACCAATGACTGGGTGTGGAACGCCTTTGTGTCACGTCCACTGTTTAAGGGAATGGTAGTGGCAAAAGTTGAGATGTTTGATATACTACATCAACTCTCCACACGACGTTACAGCGTCAATGCACAGAGTAGGGTAGAGACATTCTATAATAGTATACCGCATTACGCCATGTTCTCATTGAGTTATAAATTCGCTAAAACGCCCCAAAAATAAGAGAGAATCTAAAGATTTGCATAAAAAATATATTGTCGTAGAATAGTCATCTTACGGTGGCAATTAATATAATCACCACTAAAAGAAAAGTGCCTTGCCGTATGCGGTAAGGCACTTTTTTCAGTAATATAACAACGTAAAGGCGGTATTTTCTACCATCTGCTAAAATGGAGAATAAGGAAAACTTACCACAAAACAATACTCCGTTAAATTAATGTTCAATTATCTATAAATTAATAACTTGTATTAAGATATGCTTATAATAACTTAGCTATAAAAGTTGGTCAAGTCGCTGATTTTTAGTAACTATATGAATGAAGTAGTATCAATTATTAGCGTGAAACTCCTCTATTCTATTTCTGAAAAGCTCGTGCTGATTATTCGCAAAGAATGATGTACAGATACGTACGCCTTGTTGCGTAGACCCCATGGTGTCAAGTGGGTATACGGCAATACCATAGTACATTAGTTCACGCGTCAGCTCCAAGTCTGTCATGCCTGGATATTGCACGGTAAAGTAGAAGCCGTCAGCCAAAGGGTCGCCCATGTCGTTGTCATAAACCAAATAGAAACCATTTGCAAGTAATACGTCTTTCATGAACTTGGCGCGTCGGCCGTATTCCTTAACATCATCAAGGAAATTGTATGCACCGCTGCATGCTGCCTCCATTAGTGCCGCCATCGCGTGCTGCACGCTGTGGGTCGTGCCACTTGAGAAGGTGTACATAAGTCGGTTTGCGAAGAAGTTTCCAAACTCGCCAACTCCGAAGTGTTCTTGTAACGCTGGGAATTCTCGATGATACAGATTGTCGCTTATGCAACATACACCTATGCGCTGCCCCGCATAAGAGAAAGCTTTAGAACCAGAAATAGAGAGTATGTAGTTGTCTGTATATTGCGCTACTGTGGCTTGATAGGG
>CAKQDQ010000252.1 GCA_934229335.1 uncultured Prevotella sp. | reverse complement strand
ACCAGAGAAGGCGTATACCACTAAGACTAACACGGGACTCTCTATCAATGAAGGCGTGGTGACTTACACTAAGACGGCGAGTGACAGCGACATGTTGACATGGGTGGACACGAGAGGACGCATCGTCACACAGTCACAACTTACCATTCTTAAAGCCATGGCGTGCGATGCCAACACACCAAGCGTCAATCCACTTGACAATCATCTTGAACTGGTAGACAAAGCACTATCCGCTGTCAGTAACATGAATCTCAAAACGAGCGGTGCTCTCGGCAGCCGTTTTAGCACAAAGTATAAGGTTATCACCATGATGGAAGACCACATGGCTCAGTATCCCATCTGGGCTACATCAGAGTTGAAAGAAGCCATCAACCAGATTTACAACTACCCTATGCGTGAACAGACTAAGCTCACATTGGGACAGATGCTGCGACGCGGCGACATGATTGACGACTTGGCTGAATATCTGACGGAGATGTATAAAGCCAACCAACTCTGTGTTGTTGAAAACGAGGCGGAAGACAAGGAGGCTCACGTCGTCTGCTCTATGGGATTAAGAAACGAAACAAACTAATAAACTATGAAACGCAAAGACTTTGACAGACTGATTGACGGCAACTCATTCAGCGAACTGTTCATTACCGAGATGGGATGGAACAACCCTTCCTCTTCTCTACCTATATATATCACTATTGATGACACCGAATATGCCTTCGCTCCCGTAGCGGAAAAGAGTGGCTTTCAGGTATATTCATGCGAGGTAGAGCGTATTCCTACCACCGCCGACTGTAAGAAGATTGATAATCAACTGCGCAAAGACAGTTACGACTATATCTGCATCTTCACTCAAAACGGCACGCATCACCACCTGTGGCTTACTCCTGTGAAGACCAATGAGAAGCGCGAACTCGTAAAGACGGAATACATTGGCGGTGCAAAGGCCGACTTTCTCTTCTCGAAGATAGACGACCTTACCTTCGATCTTCAAGAGCGTGTGCTTATCTCTGACGTTAAGGCCAGGGTGCAAGGCTCCTTCCATCTCAACAGCGAGAAGGTGACAAAGGACTTCTATGCGCAGTTTCGCAAGGAACACACGGCATTTAAGAAACATATCATGGGTATTGCCGACGAAAAGAACCGCGACTGGTACGCCAGCGTTATGCTCAACCGTCTCATGTTCTGTTACTTCATACAGAAGAAGGGGTTTCTTGACCTTAACAAGAACTACCTACAAGACAAGCTGCAATGGGTAAAGCAGCAGCAGGGCGAAGACCAGTTCTTCGGCTCGTTCTATCAAGGTTTTCTCTGTGCTTTGTTTCATGATGGGCTTAACAATCCCTGCCACGACAGCAAGGAGTTCCTTGAGAAGTACGGTCGCATACCTTATCTTAACGGTGGTATGTTCGACGAACACCAGTTGGAGCGTGAGAACAAAGGCATTGACATCGCCGATGTCGCGTTCGAGAATCTCTTTACCTTCTTCGACAAATGGAACTGGCATCTCGACACTCGCCTTACGGCTTCGGGCAAGGACATCAACCCCGACGTGTTGGGTTATATCTTTGAGCAGTACATCAACGACCGCGCAGCCATGGGGGCTTACTATACTAAGGAGGATATTACGGAATATATTGGCAAAAACTGCATCATACCCTTCCTTATGGATAAGACTGCCGAGAAGTCGAAAGAGGCTTTCTATGCTAATGGCTTCGTATGGCAACTGCTACAGCAGAGCGGTGACAAGTATATCTACGATGCAGTAAAGAAAGGTTACACCGCTGACTGGCAGCAACGTCTCCCAGACTACATTAGTATGGGAATAGATACTACACAGGATAACCTGTTGCAGCGTCGCGCTCGGTGGAACGAGCGAACGCACGACGACTTCGCCCTGCCTACAGAGATATGGCGCGAGACGGTAGAGCG
>CAKQDQ010000251.1 GCA_934229335.1 uncultured Prevotella sp. | reverse complement strand
GCGTCTGTATAGGTATTCGTGATACTTGCTTTGTATGACGTCAGTCTGTCCGCTTTTTAGTGTGTCGTAATAGTGCGTGAAACGCTCAAGTATTCTATTTAGAATCTCATCCTTGTCGTGTTCTTTTTTTGTTATCAGCCGTAGTGAGGTGGGGTTGGGTGCATCGCTAACGAATACCTCTTGGTTGATATTTATGCCAGTACCGATTATCATGTCGTTAATACCCCGTCCGTTTATATTGGCGTCAATCCTCGTCCCACTCATTTTGCTGTTTTCCCAATATATGTCGTTAGGCCATTTAATGGTGATGGCGTGCGTGTATTGTCGCAGTACCTCGCATATGGCTACGGCTTCTGCCATTGACAGCAGATACTGGTTGTTGATAGGCAGCCATGTAGGGTGCAGCAGTATGCTGAATAGGAGGTTCTTCCCAGGCTCGCTTTCCCACTTGTTGCTCCCCATGCCCTTGCCGTTGCTTTGATAGTCGCTTACGGCAACGCCTTCCCACTGTGGCTGTGCTGAAGCCATCTTCAGCAGGAAGTCGTTAGTGGAGTCTGTATTTGTAAGTTTTATTATCTGCATAGCCATTTCTTTTTGAAAGCCTCTTCCTTTTTGCGGGCGTTGTTGATAAATCTTTTGTATTCAGGATCTTCTGGGTTGAAAGGTCTGTGGGTTAACGCCTTCTGTATAGGTAGCCACTCTTGCATGAAGCGTATGGAGTCTTCCGCCAAATATGTGTCGCAGAAGCGTTGAAAGATATAGTCTACTGCTTGATCTGATGGGTGAAGCATGTCAGGCTTGTAGAATCTGTAGTCACGCAGCTCATCGTTTACTATTTCGTAGGCAGGAAAGTATGTTACGCAGTTGTATTTCTGTGTTACCTCTTCTGCCGCAAGCAGCAACGAAGCCTTTGACAGCTGACTGGCGTGAAAGCCGTATTTTGCATATCTGATAGGGCTGACGGTAATGATTACTTGTACCGATGTATTGAGACTTCTCAGTATGTCTACTGCTTGACAGAGGTAGTCTGCACAGTCCGTGACGCCCAGTATCTTTTCTGTAAAAAGCTTTTGCGGACGTTTCTGGCAGTTGTCTACAATCTCTCCTGTTTCGTTGAGTATGTAGACGTGGTTTGTTCCGAGAGTAAATATAGCAACGTCAGGACAGCTGCGTGGCGTGTCGGCATCGACATGTAGCTCTTGTGACCATCGCTTTACGGTGTGTAAGACAGAGGCGGGGTTGTACATCACACCGTATGGATTGGCTATGGTTCTGAATTGCCATTCCTTAAACTTACGCCCGATATTATCGGCAAAGCATGAACCGACAAACAGCAGGTTGTGCCGGGGGGCTATCTTGAAGTGAGAACTCGCTATGTTTACTTTCGTCTGTAACTCCATATAGTGTATAAAAATGTGCCTCTATTATGATCTGCTTATCTGTAGTCCCTTTTCTGACAGGGCCATTTCTACGAACCTCGCGTTTTTGTTTTGCGGATTGTTGCTGAGTATTGTCTTGATTTTTATTGCCGCTTCAGGGTCTTTGGCTACCATATATAGATAGCCGCCACCACCTGCGCCTGGCAGTTTATAGCCCAAGCAGAGGTCGTCTATTCTGTCTGTCAACGCTCTTACTGCCGCAGGGTTAGTGCCTCCGTCCATGGCTTGATTCTGCAACCATGTTTTACGTATCGCTTTGCCCATGCCAATGAAATCGCCACGCTGTATAGTATCGTGCAAACATAGTGTGTGCTCTTTCATCTGCCTTAGCATATTTATTTCGTCGTGGTCGTTCAGGAACATTTTGCGTACAATCTCCGCTAACAAGGTCTTTGCCGTACGAGTAATGCCTGTATAGTACAGCAGATGACAAGCAGCATATTCTGGTTGTGTATAGAGTTCGTTGGGCAGCCAGCGTACCAAGGGGTCTTGGTTAAACC
>CAKQDQ010000250.1 GCA_934229335.1 uncultured Prevotella sp. | reverse complement strand
CCTCTTGGTAAAGGCCTTTGTGTTTGTGAGTGTACTCAAGAATGGCTACAAGTAGCTGTGGCGTCAGTTTGTCATCTGGGCACAAACCACATCCATCGTCTATGTTACACACCTTCTTGGGGTCCATGTTCAACTCTTTTCTAACAAACTGTTGTAGGGCAATGATACCGTTCTTGCGGAAGTTTCCACCATGGTTTACGGTGTAACCTAACAGGTATAAAAGAGATTCTGCGTTAAGATTTGAAGAGTTTTTTAGTGCTTTTTCTATAGGATAATGCAGTGGTGTCACTATTTCTGAAACCATTTCTACTTTTCGTGGATTCATTCTTCCGAAGCGGATACTGTCTATCGGAGTTCTGATGCCAGCGATGTTTTGTAGTGAATACATCATCTCTGTGCGCATCTTTTTATATCCGTGGTATATCAACCCCATTCTGCTCACCTTCAGATCGCCCATTGTCCAGTGCTCTTCGTGGTTCATTGGCTCGGTGAATGCCATATCAAGTAGTATGTTTCCCTTTACAGCCTTTATACCTTTTCGCTTCAATCCTGTTACGAGATTGTTGAGACTGTCACGGTTGAAGGTTGGATCAAACTGTGTTTTCAGTATTATGTTGCCGTAAAGTGTGTCTTTTTGTACCGTGCCAGAATAGAATAACCTGGTGCGGTATTTATAGTTGACACCTAATTTGTGTAGCGTTGCGACACAGGAAAGGAGCTTCATGCATGAGGCGGGGCGCATAGGGGTGGTAGCATTATAGGCATATACCTCCTTTTGCGCGGTTATGTCGTAGACGAGTAAACCGAGAGAACCTACGTGTTGTTGGGCGTTTACGAAAGAATCAATGCGTGTTTGCAGAGCTTTGTCAATAGGCGGAAGGGGCTTCTCGGTGCTTTGTGTAGAAACGCTATCGTCTCCGCTCCAACAAGAACGTAGAGCAGAGACGATAATTATAGATGTAATGACGATAATAGGTATTATCCTTTTCATTCTTACTTCTTAAAGTAACGGTTGTAGAGACCCTCAAAGCCCTTACCATGGCGAGCCTCATCCTTTGCCATCTCATGAACGGTGTCGTGGATAGCGTCCCAGTTCTTAGCCTTGGCATTCTTCGCAATGCGGAACTTATCTTCGCATGCGCCTGCCTCAGCGTTCATACGCTTCTCAAGGTTGGTCTTGGTGTCCCAAACAACATCACCAAGAAGTTCTGCGAACTTAGCGGCGTGCTCTGCCTCTTCCCAAGCATAACGCTTGAAAGCGTCTGCAACTTCTGGATAACCTTCGCGATCTGCCTGACGGCTCATTGCGAGATACATACCTACTTCGGTACATTCTCCAGTGAAGTGAGCGTTGAGATCTTTTATCATTTCTTCATCAACGCCATATTCTTTTGCTATGCCAATAACGTGCTCCTGTACGAACTGTATGCCACCTTCTGTCTCCTCAAGTTCCTTGAACTTTGAGGCTGGAACGCCACACTGTGGACACTTCTCTGGTGGGGTGGTACCTTCGTAGATAAAACCGCAAACGGTGCAGATAAATTTCTTTTTCATAGTAAATAAAGTTTTAATGTTTTTGTAATGCGTTGTTTTTGTAATGTGTGGGAAAGTGTGGCTCAATAGCTTCATTTCCTTTTGATGTTGCAAAGATAGACAATTTATTTTGTTCCGCAAAAAGTGTAGGGTTTAATTTCCTTAATTAGCCATTATCTTTACAAATTTTACCAGCTATGCGCTTTGTTTTGCATGTATTTGAAGAGGTTTGTAGAAATTCTGGGTGGGCATAGTTTGTTGGTACGTATCTATTTAGCCAATTTGTTACTGTAAACTCGCTGCAACAATATAATATATGAATGATAACATGATTCAAGTTTTAGATTTAGATGGGAGCGGGCTGTTATTGGCTCTGCCACTTGCCTCAAGCAAGAAAGCCCAACAGCACATAGC
>CAKQDQ010000249.1 GCA_934229335.1 uncultured Prevotella sp. | reverse complement strand
CTTCATGAGTGTCCTGCGTGTCATTCTTCTAACGTTGACTACATGACGCGAATCATCGGTTACTTGAAGCGTGTTAGTAACTTCTCGCAGGCAAGACAGAAGGAAGCAAGCAGACGATTCTATGCTGGTACTGATAAATTTGTAGAGTAAGAATGAAATATGTAAATACGGGCGTGGTCTTTCAGGAGATACCTGATGAGGTCACGCTCTCTATCAATATATCAAACTGTCCATGTCATTGTAAAGGATGCCATAGTAAATACTTATGGGAAGATATAGGTGAGCCTCTTACTGCCATGACTTTGACGAAGATGCTTGATGAATATAGTGGGGAAATAACGTGTATATGCTTTATGGGCGGAGATGGAGAAGCTGCTGTTGTAAACAGTTTAGCACATTGGTTAAGAATGGCATACCCAGATATACACGTGGGATGGTATTCTGGTAGAAAAGAGTTAGCACCACAAATCAAGATAGAAAATTTTGATTATATAAAGCTCGGACCATATATAGAAAGTTCTGGAGGTCTGAATAAAAAGACTACCAACCAAAGAATGTATAAGATAGAGGAAGGGGCAATGAGAGATATAACAAACAGATTCTGGAAAAAATAATTCGTGGAAGTATGGAGAATACAATTTTTATTGCAGGACCATGTGTGATAGAATCAATGGATTTGTTGGAGACTGTCGCTAAAGAAATAAAGAGAATAAATGAACGGTTAGGTATAAATATAATATTTAAGGCGTCATTTGATAAAGCGAATCGCACAAGTTTGAAATCTTTTCGTGGACCTGGTATGAGAAAAGGATTGCAGATGTTGGCTGATATAAAATCTAAATATGGTTTGAAACTGACAACGGATATTCATGAGGCATACCAAGCTGAACCTGTGGGAGAAGTAGTTGATGTTATACAGATACCAGCTTTCTTGAGTAGGCAGACCGATTTGTTGGTTGCTGCGGCAAGGACTGGCAAAATCGTAAATATCAAAAAAGCTCAGTTCCTCTCGGGGGTAGATATGAGGTATCCTGTGCAAAAGGTAGTAGAAACAATCTCTAATGAAGGGATAGTACAGGTAGATGGTGAGAATATAATAGAAAATGTATGGTTGACAGAGCGAGGTAATAGCTTTGGTTATAATAATCTTGTAGTTGACTTTCGTAATATTCCTGACATGAAGGAGATTGTTCCTCATGTTATAATGGATTGCACTCATAGTGTACAGCGTCCAGGGGGAGGAAATGGATGTACTTCTGGAGATAGACGTTTTGTGCCCGCTATGGCGTTAGCAGCCAAGGCGTTTGGCGCTAACGGCTTCTTTTTCGAAGTGCATCCAAATCCTGATATGGCTAAGTCTGATGGGCCTAATATGCTGAAGCTTGACGAGTTAGAATCGTTAGTAGAGAGGTTATTAGTCTGAGGTAAGAAGTATATAATGTTGGCTATGCCTAAATCCTAACTCAGTATTGGAATAAAAGAACAGAATATTAACTATACTAAAACTAAACTGACTGTGAAGAGTGTGCATGATATAGCGGTACAGGTTTTGAAAGATGAAGCAAGTGCAGTCTTGAGACTTATACCGCAAATAGATGAGCAATTTGATAAGGCTGTAGAGCTGATGTTGAATTGTAAAGGTAAGGTCATAGTAACAGGAGTAGGAAAGAGTGGTAATGTTGGGGCGAAGATAGCTGCAACATTGTCAAGCACAGGAACACCTGCCGTATTTGTAAATCCACTCGACGTATATCACGGAGATTTAGGATTGATAACGGAAGATGACGTTGTTTTGGCTATATCTAATAGCGGACAGACTGACGAGTTACTACGCTTTGTTCCTATGATTTTGCATATGAATGCCGCAATTATAGGCATGAGTGGTAATCCTAAATCCTTGTTGGCAAAATATTCTACCTGTCATGTAAATGTAAGTGTAGAGAAAGAGGCTTGTCCTTTGAACCTCGCTCCTACGAGTAGTACTACAG
>CAKQDQ010000248.1 GCA_934229335.1 uncultured Prevotella sp. | reverse complement strand
CTCTGTGCTTATTGAGTCCACTGGTATAGGCTATGGTGTAGGAATGGCTCTTGATGCTGCAACGTCTGCTGCATTTGCCTGGGCTATCGGTTCAACGGCAAAGGCATATTTCAGAAACGAGTATCTCGGCAAATCAAAGCTTACGAAAGAAGAACTGGGTGAGATATTCCGCAAGGCATTCAGAGACCAAAAGAACAAGTGAGTAAAAGTAAAACTATAAAAACGAATACGCTATGTTTGAATTCTTTGAAAGATTAGGCGACCTGTTCTCTAATGGAGATGGTAGCCACTACGATACAAGTGGACACGAGAGTGTGGTTGATGGATTTGATGGCTCATCGCTTGATCTGTCCCAATATAGTCCTAATGATATAGAGGATGCTGTGCGAAACGCATTGGGAACAGGCGACGGGTTGCACGATACCAGTCACGGATATGACATCTCGTTTGGTGCAGCACCTGATGTGGATGCCCGCAATTTGGCCAAATCTGCATTGATAACGCAGCTCAACACCAATCATATTTACACAACAAATCTATGTACAGACAACTTGTGGGGAGGACTGGATTCTTATTCGGGAAACAGGGTGTATGATGCCATCAACGATGCTCGCGATCATGGACGAATCAGCGACTCTGTATACAAAGACTTGATAAAGCTACTGAAGAAAGCATGTCACACACAGTAATCTATATATAATATGAGTAGGATTTATGATATGATAAAAGGGCTGCTACCCAAGAAGGGTTCAGCCAATAGTGGTAATACTGAAGAACAGCCCAAACGTTCGGAAGAAGAATTGGAGACAATATGCAAAAGCAAATCGTTACTTCAAAAAACGCAAGACAGCATTAGGGAGATATGGTTGCTATGCATGGAACCATTCATGTGAGATACAAAAAAGTCTACTAATATGAAGACAATTAAGAATACAAATCCGTTTTATGTTCTTGGGGTAAAATTTGAGAATATACAAGAGGCTATTGAATATGCCATTAAAGGTTGTGCCCATAATGGCATCTACGTTGGAAAAGACGCTGAGCGATATCCTTGTTTCGACTCTGAAGACTATGCGTCAGAAGACCGGTTCTTTTGGAATATAGTGTTTGCAAGTTCTAAAGAGGAATTGAATAGAAAACTCATAGAACTAAAAAGTGTCTTGCCTCAAACCAACTATAACAAGTTTTCTGAGACATTGGCTACGATGATATATTGGGGAGGCGACAGCATTTATGATGTGATTGCGACTGAAGACATAGAGAAAGATTAGAGGCTTTTTGATAGGATGCAGTTACTTCCATACTCTATATCTCATAAACAAATAACAAACTTAGAAGTTGTGCCCGACACGGATTAGGGTGTTGAAATATGAAATTCAAGGTATTTGCTATTTATGCTATGCTGTTTACTGTATGTGCAACTCTTGCTTCTTGTGACGATGATTCAAGAACTGGAGTACAAGGTTACTCAGACTGCATTATCTGCCAAGGAAAAGGATATTGCGAGAAGAGTGAGATGTTTGGACTGAAAACTTCGTATTGGGATTGTATCGTTTGTAAATCTCGCTCGCTTCAGTATATGCAAGGTGGCAATGGTCCATCATTTCGTGGAGGTGTAAGAGGAAGTTGCAATATTCCTGCACATGGTTGTTCGGGCTATGTTAGTGATGGTAATCATAATTGTGCTAATTGTGCAGAAAATGGATTTGATTGTCATGCTGTCAATCATCAATATAAATAATGGAATTTATATGAAGAATTTGTGCTTATATATAATAACGATGTTGCTTCTTGCAAGTTGCTCAGAGCAACAGACGATGGAGGAAACTTTGTCTTCACAGAAGTTGACAGAGCAGAAGAGCATGACAGTCAGTCCGCAGGACTCAGTCATGTCATTGCTCTATCAAGCTCGCTGGGGCGATGGTTCGGCATATCTGAAACTGGCAGATTGCTATCGAGATGGTATCGGTGTGAAGAAGGATTTCTTCGG
>CAKQDQ010000247.1 GCA_934229335.1 uncultured Prevotella sp. | reverse complement strand
GCAATAGAGGATGTTATACGTGACCTTGAAGATGCTATCAATAAGACGTGTCTGGCACAAAAGCCTGGAGAGACAACAGATTTCACCTATTATATTAAAAACGCTGGTGCTGAAGGTACTGAGGGCTGGGACATCAGCGTAACGAATGGAGATGGCAACCGTAAGAGCGGACAACACTATAGTGGTAATACCGCTAACACTTACTTTGACTCATACAACAGCACGGCAGGTAATCTGTGGTTTACTGGTCACCAAACACTCACAGAACTGCCAAATGGTACTTATACATTGAAAGCTTGCGCAAGAACTGACGGCGAAGGGGTATTCCTTACTGCACAAACTAATGATGAATGGTATCAGACAGAGGTACTGAAGGATGGTAATAACGATGGAACTTTAGGCAACGGTTGGAGCAAATATGAGATAAAGAATATCATTGTAAAGAACAATACCTTGTCTATAGGATTTACTAACGATTACTACCTGACAGGAACTAAGTTCACTGGAACATGGATGTCTTTTGATGACTTTGAGCTATTCTACGTTTCTGATGCTACCGCAGATGGCATAGAAAAGACAAAAGGCACTACGGACTATCCTGCTGTAAAGGGAGGTAAGGGCTGCATTTTAGTAACTACTGACCTACCTGTACAGGTATATAACACCAACGGTATGCTGATGGGACGCACCAACAACCTACCTGCTGGTATGTATATCGTTAAGGTTGGCAAGGGTAGCACTAAGGTCTTGGTGAAATAACACGATGTTATTGTGATAAAGTAATAAGCTTACGAATAAAAAATAAGTAATAAAAAACAGCGAATTCCGATAAAGGAATCCGCTGTTTTTTATTTCTTGTCATTGATAACACACTGGGTTATCTTGTCAAAGAGAACTTCATGCTCAATCCGAAGTCCTGTGTTACCGTTGGATAACTGCCAGCAGAGAGGAGCGGTGTGTTACTCTGACGGTCATAATAGAAGCTCATTGTCAACAGGCGTGAGAGGCTATAGTCAGCAGAGAACGCTAATTTGAAGGCGTCGTTACCTGATGTTGCTGATGAGCTAACGGTAGCTATATCTCGCGTTAGAGCTGCCTGTGACCTGAGACTGACATCGAGTCGTAGGTTAAGATCGTGGGCAAAGCCTTTAGACTTGTTTGTCACCTTGCTGGTATTATTACCGTTGTCTGTTCCGTTGCCGTTGCCACGGTTGCGCTGTGCAGCCTTGAGAGCACGACTTTTGATAAAGCGGAAGTCGGCTATCTTATAGCCTACGCCAAATACCCAGTCTTTTGAGATCGCCTCATTTATCTGTACACTCGTCATAGAGAGGTTAAGAACACGCGTTGTCCTATACTCTGCCTTGAACGTAAGGTTATTTGGCAAGGTGAAGTCTACACCAAACAGCGGCGAGAACGCTTCGTTAATGCTCACCGTAGAGATGTTGAACATTGAGTTAGGAGTAGGATTTCCTGTTGTGGCATCATTGACAAAACCTACCATATCGCCCATTAACTCCTTGTAAGTTGAGTAAGAGCTGTATGAACCTACGGCGAAAACGCTGCGATAAGCGTGATTGAGGTTCACGCTCTTGAAGTGATCTCGTACCCACGGTATTTGCGTAAGACCGCTGTAACGCACCGTCCAGTTTGGTAACATACGCTTCAATGCAGGGAAGAGAGCAAGGTCATCACCTCCTGTATATGCCGCAAGGAAAGCAGGAACCATAACGTCTGCGCTGTATCTATTGACGCCTCCGTTGGCTGCATTGAACTTCTGTCCTGCAAGAGCTGTGCCTGTTGGGTAAAGTTTTCCTTCATACTGACTCTGCACTCTCGCTCTGAATCCATCAAGAGAGTTACAGAACTTCTCGAATGAAGCAGAGTGATAACCGTTGTTTGCATCGCCCATACCTTCAAAAGCCGATTTAATGCTTATGGTAGTCATATTGAATGAACCACTCTGTGTAACGGGATTGCCCTCTTGCATATAATGGAT
>CAKQDQ010000246.1 GCA_934229335.1 uncultured Prevotella sp. | reverse complement strand
TAGTGGCACTCTACCACTTCTGGTATATGCTTTAATGCCTCTACTACCTCGTCGAAGCGTTCTGGGTCTTTAAGGAAAAGCCCTATGTAGGCGCATGTCTCGTAACCTATCTTCTCGGGATCTACCATATACTGGGAGCCCTTGAGTATGCCGAGATTGGTGAGTTTCTGTATGCGCTGGTGTATTGCCGCACCGCTAACGTTGCACGCACGTGCCACTTCGAGGAATGGTATGCGAGCATCCTTGAGCACGAGGTCTATAATCTTCTTGTCAAGGGAGTCGAGTTTGTAATGTGCCATTTGTATTTAGTATAGTTATTTCGCGTTTTTTGTTGCTTGCGCACTCTGCTCTGTTGCGCTGTACCTGATATTTAGGATGCCCACCTTACGCAGTTCCTGTTTGACGTCGGTGATGATACCCATAGGTGTATCGCGGTCTGCCTTGATATTGACGGTGTATCTTTCGCGGTCTTCGTCACTTAATCCATTGCTGGTGGCGAGAATGACGCTGCCTATCATGTTGAGTGGTAATATGCGTTCTCCGACTTGGATGCGTGTGTTGCCGTTGTTATCCGTGCCGATGTATAGGTTTGTTGTAGCACGTTTGTTGGTAGGCTTGCTCAGTTCTTTGCCTTCAGGTTCGTTGACGTGTACTTTTACCGACTCGGTTCTCATGTGTGTGACTATCATGAAGAAGAAGAGTACGGTGAAGATGAGGTCTGGCATAGATGCCATATTAAGTGATGGCACGCTGCGATGTCTTCGTTTGCGAATTTGTATGCTCATAGGTTACTTGACTAATTCTGCGCGGTAGCTGTATTGTTAGTCACTTCTTGTATCCTTTGTGGGTACATCTTGGTAATGTTGTCTCGCTGCTCATCGCTACAGTCACCGTAGGGGCGGTTGTATAGTTTAAGGGCGGCAGCGTTACGAAGTTCTGTATATGCCCTTACTATATGGTTCTGTAGACGGAAATAGGAGTCGTAGTCTGCATCGCGGTCTACTTCTATTTCTATGATGTGGAGACGTCCCTTCGCCATGATGAAATGACGTATTTCCTTTCGCAATGCATCGTTGATGTTTGCGCTGTTGTCTGCTAATGTTATTTTACCACCCCTCATAAGGTGTAACGTCAACACTTTGCCGCGGTCTACGTCTTGCACAACTTCTTGTTTATCAGGGCTTAGTGGGGGCAGTTGTCTGCCTAATCCCTTGTCGCTATCCATGGATGTGGTGACGAGGAAGAAGATGAGGAGCATGAACGAAATGTCGGAGGTCGACGTCATGTTCAGTCCTATAGTATGTCTGTTTCGTTTACGAACTGTTAGCATGATGTATAAGTGTTGTAACGATGTCTTTACAGAGCGGTACTTCTTGTATCGTTTTTCTTTCTTCTTATTCGGCTTAGTGTGCGTAGGCGACCACACGTCACAAGGGCGGAAGCTGTAAACAACAATACTGTGGCGGTTATGATACAGGCATCAGCCAAGGATGTGAAGAGAAGGGTGGGGATAGCAATTACTATCGGTAGTGCTACAGTGCTCAATGTAATGTTGCGTGTAGGAATACCGTTCTCTGTGGTAGCTCGTTTGTTTACGCGCAGTGAATGCCAAACAGAGCGTATGGTGATAGCCGCGGCAACGAGAAGCGTTAGTGCGGCTATGCCAATCATTATGTTAGCGATGATACTATCCATGTCTTTATTGATATGTTAGGTCTAACACCATTGGGCGGTTCTATAAATTAGCTTTGTTATATTTCGAAGCTATTTTCGAGGTCTAAGTGTAAGTAAGTGATGGAGTTATGCTGCGCATAACGAATGAGTGAACTTACGCTTTGAGACGAAAAGAGAACGAAAGATGACAAAACGTTGTCTTGTTACAGGAGTTTTATCTTGTGGTGGTAATTTATAGAATCACCCTATTTACTTTTCTCGTCATTATAGCTCTTTAGGATGTCCATTAACGTGATGGCACTTTCCTCCATTTGGGCTGTGAGATGGTCTATCTTAGAG
>CAKQDQ010000245.1 GCA_934229335.1 uncultured Prevotella sp. | reverse complement strand
AGCCGCATAGAGGTTAACAATAGTACTACCTGTCAGAGCACCGAGATAAAGCGTTGAGCCATCTTCACCTAATATAGCAGTATTGGTGATACGATACTTGCCATCACCTACAGCCTCAAGCTGCCATGCGTTAGCGTTGGCACCATTGTTGTTATCAACGTAAACAGCCTCGGCATTATCGGTAAACATCTTACGCCAGCCCCATGTACAAGCCTTGCCGTTATTATCATACTCTACAGAGTCATTGAGAGAAACAAGATTAGCGTCAGCATCCTCTACCGCAATCTTCCACCTATAACCTGCATCTGTTTTTGCAGTTGCTCTTGTGTTGTAATTGTTTCCACCCATCAAGAATCCCTGTGTTCCGGGATTGTAAAGGTAAACCACAGTTTGTCCATCTGTAGGCATATCTGTTTGAGCAGGGTTGGTAAGTACCAACTGACGCTCTGTAACATTCAATGCCGCCTGAGCAGATGAAACCGCAAGTGCACCTCCGCAAAGAAGTAATGTTTTTAGCTTCATGTTTGTTTGTATTTAAGTTAGTGATTATATTATATAAGGTGTAAGCCTTCTTAACACCCGTTTTTAATTTTACCTTACAGGTTAATAGCGTAGTTTTCTCTACGTAAACAGTTGCGACCTTAGCGTCTTTGTTATTTAATTGCAAATTTATATATTTTTTTATTTACAAGCAAGAAAGAATCCAACAAAAAGCACAATATTAACATTCATTAATAGTTAAACAATTCATAATTCATATAACATATCATCAACGCTCTGAAAGAGCAAAAGCGTAATAAATATGGTACAATCAATGAGAATAATCAAGATATGCATCACAAGAAATATGGAATACAATAAGGGACACGTGTTTAACGCTTTTGCTCTTTCAGAGCGTACAATTAATAATATGCCAACACCCAGGGTGTCGCTACGCTTGCCCTGGGCTATGTGCTCGTTGGGCTTTCTTGCTTAAGGCAAGTGGCAAAGCCAATTACAGCCCGTCCTTGCCTAAATCAAGAACTTCAATGAATTATGATATGCATAGTAATATTAAAAAAAATAACTTATTCAATTTTTATATTGTTAGTGTAATGTTTTCTTATGCATTTTTTATCTCATCTTGCTGGCTATTTTGTGGCTATTCATCAGTCACGATGCTCGCATCGCCCCCCTCCGCTTTCGCTTCTCCCCCGTTTGGCGGGGGAGGGCAACCATCTTTATATCCCCGAAATATCTCAGCAATCTGAGGTAAAAACTGCGTAAGTTATTTTTTCAATATTACATAATTCATAATGAGGCTAAATCCGTGGGATGTTTCATTTATGATGCGGCAGCCTATTATGAATTAAGAATCGCTCTCCTCTCCCTTTGCTCTTGACTTGGTAACGAGCCATACTCCGCTGAACACAAGTATCACAGCGAGTATCTGGCTCCACTGCAAGATACTAATACCAAGCACAATGCTTGCTGTAACAGACACTATAGGCTGAACATAGTTATACACACTGACGACGGTGGGTCGCAAGGTGCGCTGTCCTACCATTGTAAGGATATAACTAAGATATGTAGCGAAGAACACGACATATAATATCTCCATAATGGTCTGCGTGGGAACCGTAGTCCACTCTATCGTCATCACATGATTGGCGGAGAAAGGCACTATGAATATTGTCGCCCATAAGAACATCCATTTGTTGACAGTAAAGACGGAATAACGCTTTATGAGTGGATTGAAGAGTGCGAGATAGAGGGCAAAGGAGAACTGTGCCGCCATGCACAACAGGTCTCCTCGTATATCACCAACTTTGTCTGACACAGCGTTAGCACTTGTCACTATCAATATCACCGCACCGCTACAGCCTATCAACACGCCTCCTGCCTTCATGCCTGTCAACGGTTCTTTTAATATCAACGCTGACAGTATCATGGCGAAGATTGGCATTGAGGTCGTAACTATTGAAGAATTAACAGGAGAGGTAATGCTCAATCCTATTGTGTAGCAACACTGATTAAACACCAGTCCTAATAGTCC
>CAKQDQ010000244.1 GCA_934229335.1 uncultured Prevotella sp. | reverse complement strand
ATACTTCACCACCGAGCTTGCCGTCTATATGTGCGACGGTGAGGTGCCAGCAACCAGACCACAGTTGAAACGTCGTTACCGAGAGCTACAGCGAGAGGGGCGTATCGGCTTTACCACCTTTCATCAAAGCCTTGATTATGAAGAGTTTGTAGAGGGACTGAAACCTGACACAGACAGCATTAATAACGACGGCACCATGAGCTTTAAGGTAAAGTCAGGCATATTTAAGAGAATGTGCGCTGAGGCAGAAGTCTACAACGATGGCAATGACAACAGACCGTACATACTAATCATTGACGAGATAAACAGAGCCAATGTGTCGAAGGTGCTTGGCGAACTCATCACCCTTCTTGAGAAAACTAAACGATTAGGGGGCGACGATGAGTTTACCGTTACGTTGCCATATTCTGGCGATACCTTCGGGGTGCCCGACAATCTCTACATCATCGGCACCATGAATACGGCAGACCGTAGCCTTGGATATATAGACTATGCCGTGCGTCGTCGTTTCGCCTTCATGACCCTCGAGGCGCAGTCGTACGCCATACGCGAGTATTACAACGACCGTGGCGAACTGATGAACAAAGAGATGAAGCTCTTTACCGATATACGTAACCTCATTAAGAACAACCTTAACCCTGACTTTGACCTGAAGGACATAATGATAGGTCACAGCTACTTCCTTGCGAAGAGCGAGGAAGATTATGACATGAACCTTGACTACAAGATACGTCCGCTGCTTGAGGAGTATCTGCGCGATGGCATCATCATAGACAATGGAGAGATGAAAACAGCGATAGCTAACATCGGTAAGTAAGCGTATGCCAAACCTTGAATACATAGAGCACGAGTCATTCCGCCTGTCGGACAAGGCAGAGCTGCGCCAACTCTTCCTCAACAAGATACGCGAGACCCAAGAGCCAGGGTCGCTGAAAGACGTGAGACTGATGGGGACGGACTATCATTTCCGTGAGGACGAGTTCAGAATGGCGTACTATGTCGGCACCGACTGGGTGGATGCCAAGAAGCGGCAAGCCATGGTAGTGTTGCCGAAGATGCGTGAAGTAGACTTCCAGACTATGCTAATGAAGTGCTTTACAAGCGACAAAGCAAGCGAACACCTCGACCAGGTGTTCTATATCCGCACCGATGACAAGCCTATAGAGATAGATTCCGACATCTTTCAGATAGAACCTCTCTTGATAGTCTATTTCCTTAATCTCGTAAGCCGTATAGTGAGGAAAGGTCTGAAGTCTGGATATATAGTGCGCGAGGAACGCCTTAACGGCAAGATAAAAGGCAAAGTATTGGTAACGCGATACCTGAAGCACGGCATAGCCGCCCACAGACCCGAACTCGTAGACTGTCGTTTTCATGAGTACGACATCAATTGCGTAGAGAACCGTATAATAAAATGCGCTCTGCTTCTCTGTAAGCAGATGCTCATCAGGGCACAAGCGGCATTAGGCGAACACCTCACCACGCTACAGAGTATGTATGTCTCAGCCGTTGCCGCTTTTGAGAAGGTTTGCAATGTGGTGTCGCCACAGGAGCTGTTGCATACGCCTGTCAACCCCGTGTTTAAGGAATATCGCGAGACCCTGCCGTTAGCGAAGATGATAATAAAGAAGAGAGGCTACTGTGTGGAGCATGATGGAGGCACCAACAGAGACAAGTTTCCACCGTTTATCATAGATATGCCCATGCTCTTTGAGCGTTACGTATATGCCCTGCTTCATGAAGCGTATGGCGATGCGGTGGTATACCAAACAGGAACGCAGCGTGATCGCCCTGACTTCTTAAAGCCTGACGAGCACCTTATAATAGACACTAAATACGTCCCAGATTGGCAAGAGCGGATAGACAGCGATAATGTGCGGCAGCTATCGGGATATGCTCGCAGTCGTGGCATTAGGCATCTGCTCGGCATAGACAATGAAAGCAGCGTCTGTCCGTGTATGATTCTGTATCCAGAGGCATCAGGCATAGCCTCGTTTCAGTCAAATACGCCATTGCTCAAAATGGGTAACGTTAGTAG
>CAKQDQ010000243.1 GCA_934229335.1 uncultured Prevotella sp. | reverse complement strand
CAATAGCATAGCCATTACATTGCGCAATGAGAACACCTCCAATGGTTTTATCAGAAGACAAAGGTATACTAACAAGACTGGGATGACGTATGGCCATGCCATTGCCGCCAACGTCAAGGTGAAACCCGCCAAATATGCAAACTTCACCTGTCCCTTGTCCTGCGATGATTTCACAAGGAATACCGTAGACAAAGACAACATAAGTGTAACGACAGCCGACATATTGCCGACCGTCATTACTCCATACACTACCGCTCCAAGCAGGAACAGTAATGAGAATCTATTATATAACAGTATGTTATGCACTACGATTAGAGATCTTTTCCTATGTCTCTACGATTATATTTGCCCTCGAAATGTATTTTCTCAGCTTCCTTAAACGACTTCTGCAAAGCTTCTTCCTTATCCTTTCCGTAAGAACTAACGCAGATAACACGTCCTCCATCGGTAACGACCTGTCCGTCTTGCATCTTCGTTCCACTATGAAAGACGATAGAGCCCTCAACATTCTCTATGCCAGTGATAGGGAATCCCTTTTTGTAAGCCTGCGGATAACCACCGCTTACCATCATAACACATACGGCACTACGGTCGTCGAATTCAATGTTACGCTTGTCAAGGTTCTCCTCTGCCACACCTTCAAAGAGGTCAACGATATCAGATTTCAGACGCAACATCACGCTCTCAGTCTCAGGGTCACCCATGCGGCAGTTATATTCTATTACCATAGGTTCGCCTTTCACATTGATAAGTCCAAAGAATATGAATCCTTTGTAGCAGATATTCTCTTCTGCCAGTCCCTCTACCGTAGGGCGAATGATGCGCTCGTCCACCTTCTTCATCCATTCCTTGGTAGCAAAAGGCACTGGAGTTACACTGCCCATACCACCCGTATTCAGTCCGGTGTCGCCCTCACCAATACGCTTATAGTCCTTTGCCTCAGGCAAAATCTTATAGTTCTTACCATCTGTCAGCACAAAGACAGAGCACTCTATACCGCTTAGGAACTCTTCAATCACCACACGTGACGATGCGTTGCCGAACATACCGCCAAGCATTTCCTTCAGTTCCTTCTTGGCTTCCTCCAGCGTATCGAGTATCAGCACTCCCTTACCAGCGCACAATCCGTCCGCCTTCAACACATATGGAGCCTGCAATGTCTCCAAGAACTTCAGTCCTTCCTCTAAGTGTTCTCCGTCAAACGTCTCATATGCCGCAGTAGGAATGTTGTGTCTCTTCATGAAAGCCTTAGCGAAGTCCTTGGAACCCTCCAATACCGCGCCAGCTTTTGAAGGACCAATGACAGGCACATTGGCTGTGCGAGCATCCTCTTTAAGGTTATCATAGATACCCTTTACAAGTGGATCCTCAGGTCCTACCACTACCATGTCAACGCCATTGGCAACCACGAAGTCCTTGATTGCCTCAAAGTCGTCGACCTTCATAGCTACGTTCTCTCCTTTACCACCAACGCCCTGCGTTCCAGCATTACCTGGTGCGATAAAGAGTTTGTCACATTTCTCACTCTGTGCAATCTTCCATGCCAGGGCGTGTTCACGACCGCCCGACCCTAAAAGCAATATGTTCATTGTTAGTTTATATTGTGGTTTTGTTGTTATTCTCTATATATTCTAACGACAGATGCCGCTTTTTATTTCAAGAAATCATTAAAATATCTTGTTATTCTCTCATGCAGATGCACTGACAGGTGCCCTATCATATTATGTTCTTCACCAGGGTAAACATAAAAGTCTGGCTGTGTGCCCACCTCATTGCACGCGTTCAGGAACTGCAAAGCATGTTGTGGTACCACGACGGGGTCGTTCATACCTATTATTATCTGTAACCTTCCCTTCAATTCCTTTGCTTTCGCGAGCAGCGATGTTGCCTCATAGCCCTCTGGGTTAGCCTCTGGTGTGTCCATATACCGCTCTCCGTACATCACCTCATACCACTTCCAGTCTATCACTGGACCTCCGGCGACGCCCACTTTGAATACATCTGGGTAGTTAGTCATAAGACTTATAGTCATGAACCCACCGTAGCTCCAAC
>CAKQDQ010000242.1 GCA_934229335.1 uncultured Prevotella sp. | reverse complement strand
CTCTAAAGTTGACCTTGACTACCTTGTGCAGCAGAGCATAGACACAGCAGAAAATGACAAGGATATTCAGGAAGAGGTGCGCATATTCCAAAACGCACTCGACTTGTCTGATACAAAGGTTAGAGACTGTATGATACCTCGTACAGAGATAAATGCAGTAGAGAAAGGCACGCAATTGGAAGAACTGAGACAGAAATTCGTAGAGAGCGGACGCTCTAAGATTATTGTCTATGAAGGGGATATTGACCATGTTATAGGCTACATACATTCCTCAGAGCTGTTCAGAATAAAAGACGAATGGCTCTCTCATGTTCGCCAGATGCAGTTTGTGCCAGAGACAATGGCAGCACGTAAACTGATGCAGAATATGCTTGTGCAGAAAACTAACCTCGCTGTTGTGGTGGATGAGTTTGGAGGTACAAGCGGCATTGTTGCTTTGGAAGACATTGTTGAGGAGATAATAGGCGAGATAGAAGATGAACACGACACGTCTACTTATGTTTGCCGTAAGACAAGTGATAACGGTTACCTTGTATCAGCACGCTTAGAGATAGAAAGGGTAAACGAAACGCTTGGACTTAACCTGCCTGAGAGTGACGACTACAAAACGGTCAGTGGCTTGATACTCGACCGTTATCAGAGCTTTCCGAAGCTGAACGAGGTATTGACATTTGACGGGTGGCACTGTAAAATACTTAAAACAACGGAGACAAAAATTGAACTCGTGAAGTTTACAAAAATAGAGAACTAAAATGAAAAAAGCCTTGATTGCATAACAATCAAGGCCTTTTATTTTACAATAGCTCTCTATCCGCTTGGCTATTAGAATGTAGCTATTGTGCAGTGTAGTGGCATTTTATCCCAATGCTTATCGTGTTACTGTACGTTTCTATTTCTCTTCCCTGTCAGTCTTCATTAGCATAATACCAATAAGAATCCAGAGTATTTCCCTTACACGGCAGATGATGCTGACAAAGATTCCAATGGCGGCAGAAAGACCGAGAGCGGCAATAGAAAGCACGAATCCGCCTTCCTGTACTCCTAACTGCATAGGCAGAAAGCCTATAAGGTTGGCAAAGAGAGTGGTAAACGCGAGAATAAGAATAGAGTGGAGGAAGGTAAGCCATAGTCCAGTCATTCCGCCTCCACAGTCAACGTCAAGCAGAAGAAGCATGAACATCACCTCAAGGCTCTGCACCACGCGTGAGAAGTATTCTAACACCAGCGCATTGTAGAAGTGACGTTTATCCTGTTTGTGCAGTGCCGCAATCTGAGCGTCAACATTATGAAACGTCTCACTATGCTTCTCTAATATTCTGCCACTCCATCCCTTCAGACCAGGAATCTTACCAATGAGTTTTATCGTCTTAATCACGAGACCGTTACGGTAGCCCTTAGAGAAGAGGTAAAAGGCAATAAGGCAGAAAACGGCAATGATTCCTAATGTGATGGCTATTGGGGCAGTCAGCGGCAGGTCGCCAACCAAGACGAGCGCGAGGTAGATAAAGATGGAGATGAACCAAAACCAGAAGTGAGCGAAGATGTGCATCATGGCGTAGAGAATTACAGAAGACGCAGCGTGTTCCTTGCTGATGTCTTTTGACAACTCCATAATGCGATAAGGTTCGCCGCCCAGTCCGCCTACAGGAGTAGCGTAGTTGAGAGCATAACCAGTAATGGTTAACTTCATTATGCGCAGAAATCCAACGTGTTCGTCAGGGTCAGTATTTCCCTTTATAACACTTTGCCATGAGAGAGCGTTCAGTCCGTAGATGAATATCCATACACCGATGATAGGGATAAGCCAGTAGCCAGCGCGACAGAGGTGTTGCCACAGTTCGGCAAAGCTGACGTCAAAGGTGAATAGCATTACCACCACAGCGGCAACGCCGCAGAGGAAGAACAAGTTGTTCAGCCTTTTCTTAGTCCAAGTCATTGTATAATAATCTTATTAAAATAAAAAGTTAAGAATTAAGAATAAAAAAATAATGATTACCATATATTACTGTCATACAGTAACTTTTTAGCGACAGAGGCAGGCTGTAGGCCTAACAAGTACATATT
>CAKQDQ010000241.1 GCA_934229335.1 uncultured Prevotella sp. | reverse complement strand
GGCTGGCATGGGAGGTGGGTCAAGCGATGCCGATTATATGCTGCGACTACTCAATGAGGAGTACCATCTCAATATCCCCATCAACGAGTTGCAGACATACGCGGCCCGTTTAGGAGCTGACTGCGCTTTCTTTATTACAGCAGATGCGGAACACCCCCAGCCTATGTATGCTACAGGTATAGGTGAAAAGCTTTACCCATTGCAACAACATTGGAGCGTATTAGAAAATAAATGGATAGCGTTCATCAAGCCAAACGTTGCTGTATCAACACGCGAAGCATATAGTGGCATCATACCTTCTATACCAAGTAAGAACTGTCTCGACATACTTCTGCAACCAATAGAAACTTGGCGTAATGAGCTTCACAATGATTTTGAAGATAGTATATTCTCCAAGTTACCAGTATTAGAAAAAACAAAAGAATACCTCTACAGTCAAGGAGCCATCTACGCGGCAATGTCAGGTAGCGGAAGTACCATCTTTGGAATATTCAATGACAAGCCAGACATCACAAGTGATGCATGGCACTTCATAACCCATCTATAAACAATATAATATTCTCACCACATCAATATGCCTACGTCACGCAAACGACAAACGCAACAACAGATAGACACATCATTAGGACATATCCCCCCACAGTCTCTTGACATGGAGAAGGTTGTACTCGGAGCACTAATGATTGATACTGACGCTTTCTCTATAGTGTCAGAGCTTCTCAAGCCCGAAACGTTCTACGACCCTCGCCATCAGAAGATATATCATGCAATACAAACCCTCAATTTCAACGAACAGCCCGTTGACATGATGACGGTCTGTGAGGAGCTGAAACGTGAGGGAACCTACAACGAAGTTAACGCTCCGACGTACATTGTAGACCTTACGCAACTCGTTGCTTCATCTGCTAACATTGAGTATCACGCACGCATTCTTGCACAAAAGCACATTGCTCGTCAACTTATATCCTATGCCTCAAACGTAGAGACTAAGGCATTTGATGAAGCACAGGACATTGACGAACTGATGCAAGAAGCAGAAGGCTCACTGTTTGAGATTTCTCAGAAGAACATGAAGCAGGACTATGTGCAGATAGCACCTGTTGTGCTTCAGGCACGTGAACTCATTCAAAAGGCTTACAACAACACTGGCGGTATAACTGGTGTGCCTACAGGTTATACTGAGTTTGATAAGATAACATCAGGCTGGCAAGCCTCTGATCTCATCATCATAGCTGGACGTCCAGCCATGGGTAAGACATCATTTGCGTTATCATTAGCCAAGAATATAGCTATAGACAATCACGATCCCGTAGCTTTTTTCTCTTTGGAAATGAATAACGTACAGTTGGTAAACCGACTCATCTCTAACGTATGTTCTATCTCTGGCAGCAAAATACTTAACGGTCAATTAACCGATAGCGACTGGAGTCAACTTGATAAAAACATAGACAAACTTAAAGAAGCACCCCTGTACGTTGACGATACACCTGGACTTTCTGTTTTTGAGTTACGTACCAAAGCTCGTCGTCTTGTAAGAGAAAAGGGAGTAAAACTCATAATGATAGACTACCTACAACTGATGAACGCCAACGGTATGAAATTTAACAGCCGACAAGAAGAGGTCTCTACCATATCACGTTCGCTCAAAGGTCTTGCCAAAGAGCTTGACATTCCTATCATAGCCCTCTCACAGCTTTCACGTGCAGTAGAGCAACGACCAGGTGAAGACGGCAAACGTCCACAGTTGTCAGATCTTCGTGAGTCTGGTGCCATAGAGCAAGATGCCGATATGGTAATCTTTGTACACCGTCCAGAGTACTATCATATCTACGAAGACCCTAACGGCAACGACCTTAGAGGTATGGCTATGATATGTATAGCCAAGCACCGTAAGGGCGCTACAAAGGATGTTACACTACGCTTCCAAGGAGAGTTTACGCGATTTGCTAACCCCGAAGAAGGAGGAGAGGCTGGCAACGACACTACAACATTTACTGATGGTGAACACCGCAGTTCGGGTCTTAACGCTGGAATGATAGACGATCCTCTTACATCTGGAACAATAAGTAACGACGCACCATTCTAATCTCACTCCAAACTTTATTCATAACAAAATAGAAAAGACAAATGCTCATCTCATTGATTGTTCAAGAGATGAGCATTTATTTTTTAGAACAACTCCACCTTTGGGGGCACTCCTCTATACTGAGG
>CAKQDQ010000240.1 GCA_934229335.1 uncultured Prevotella sp. | reverse complement strand
GTATATGCCCGCAAAGAGACGTATGTTCTCCTTAACCGTCAAGTCTTCGTAGAGAGAGAACTTCTGACTCATGTAGCCTATGTGCTTCTTTATCTGCTCGTACTCTGTCCTAATGTCGCACCCTGCCACGCGACCACTGCCACTTGTGGGCTGATTTAATCCCGTGAGAATATGCATCGCCGTAGTCTTTCCTGCTCCGTTGGCTCCTAAAAAGCCGAATATCTCCCCTCGCCTCACGGTGAAAGTAATGTCGTCTACGGCATGGAAAGTGCCAAAGGACTTTACAAGATGAGAGACTTCTATTACGTTATCAGGCTTTGCTGTCTGCGAGTTCACACTGTCAACAGGCTGCTTTCCCTCCGCTTTTACATGACTGATACCTGGTGGATTGAACACGTCTTTGAACTCATCGAGTATTGTTTCTGGTGTGCCTATGCCCTTTACAACGCCTTCATACAAGAAAGCCACACGGTCGCAGCGACGCACCTCGTCAAGATAAGGAGTAGAGACAACAATTGTGATGCCGCGTTCTCTTAGAGTACCGAGCATTTCCCAAAGTTCTTTGCGACTCACAGGGTCGACACCAGTGGTCGGTTCGTCAAGCAAAAGTATATGGGGCTTATGAATTAACGCACAAGACAAGGCGAGTTTCTGCTTCATGCCCCCTGACAAAGCACCGGCTTTACGCTTCTTGAAAGGCTCTATCTGCGAATATATAGCCTTAACGCTGTCGTACTCTGCTTGGACGGTAGTACCGAAGAGCGTGGCAAAGAAGTTGAGATTCTCTTCGACAGAGAGGTCTTGATAGAGCGAAAACTTGCCGGGCATATAGCCTGTGAGTTTGCGTATGGCGGCCATGTCATTCACAACGTCAAGGCTCTCTACCGTAGCCGTGCCACCGTCGGGGAGTATGAGAGTGGCAAGAATACGGAACAAGGAAGTCTTACCTGCCCCATCGGGACCTATTAGCCCGAATATCTCACCATAATCAACAGAGAAACATACATCGTGCAGAGCGTTCACCTTGCCGTAATGCTTTGAGATGTTGTCTACTACTATTGCCTTTCCTATTCTTGTTTCGGTCATATTCAATAACTGCTTATATTTTTTTGCATATCTAACTCTTTTCTAAGAGTTTAGAATTTTACCTCACCGTACATGCCTATTTTTACATATCCGTCGTTCTTCACTGCCACCTTGATAGCGTATACAAGGTCTGCACGTTCGTCGTCAGTAAGAATTGTCTTTGGAGTAAACTCTGACTTTGCTGAAATCCACGTTACTCTACCCTGGTATTCTTTCTTCTCATTGTTGCCATAGTCGGCAAACACCTTGACTTTCTGTCCTAATCTAACATTTTTAAGTTGGCTGGAAGTGATGTATGCACGAAGGTACATACTGTTTATGTCTGCCATCTTAAAAAGTGGTTTACCCACAATGGCGTATTCACCTTGTTCCATGTACTTCTCAAGTACTACGCCTGTGAACGGTGCTTTTATGTGACATTTGTTGAGTTGGTCTACCACTTGCAGTTTCTCTATGTCCGTAGTGCTCATCTGTGCGTTAAGGCTGTTGGTAGAAGTGTTAAGTGACGACAGTTGGGCTTCTAACTGACGTTCTAACACCCTCACTTGGCTTTTTGCGTCGTCAAGGCTCTTGCGATTAGCGGCACTGTCTTTTACCAGTCCCGAAAAACGCTCATATTCTTCGCGAGCCTTTGCGAGTTGCTGACGAGTTGCTGCTACCTGTTTTGCCATGTCGGGGCGTTGAGAGGCGTATACCAGTTTAGTAGCACCAATTTGGCGTGCTTTTAGGTATAGTTGCACGGTGTCTATCAATCCCACTTGTTTATTGTTCTCTACCTTATCCCCCTCGTTAATATCAAACAGCAATAGCTTGCCGTTCTGTTCTGCGGACACGGTTACTTCCGTAGCCTCAAAGGTTCCTGTAGCGTCATAATTCTTTTCGTTCTCGCTGCAAGAAGCTAACAGTATTGCAGCAAGCATCAAGGGCATAGTTTTCTTTATCATCTCTATTATCGTTTTCATTAGCGTGTCAATAGTTATTGTTAATATTCTTCTGCCTGTACACCTCCTTTAGCAGTTGTATCTCGTGCTGTGCCTTCTGTGCTCTGGCAAGGTTTACGGCATTGATGTCCCTTATCAGTTCGTTGACACTCTCAGTACCGAGTTGTACTTTCTTGTCTGCCTTACTCCTAATGCTTTCTCTTAACTGTACTAT
>CAKQDQ010000239.1 GCA_934229335.1 uncultured Prevotella sp. | reverse complement strand
TGCAAAAGTACTAACAATTTTCGAGAAACAAGCATTATCTATCAAAGAATCAGACACAGGGTTTTACTAGTGACCCTATAATTTGGCAAAAATCTTTATAAATAAATTTATCAAGAAACTTAACCACTATGCATTTATCTAAAAAATATTTACTTCTGGTACTATTATTAATTTCTATTACGTCTAATGGGCAAGAACAGACACCACCTGCAATACAAGCACTAAAAAATGCAGGAATCACTACGTTTTATATAGGAAATGGGAAATGGCAAACAAATGTCAATGAAAAAATTAAAATATTAAATGATGACGCTTCTATTTTCGGAGAATTCACCAGCCTTAAATCATTCAACCAAAACAGAATGGTTGTAACTAAAGGTACCTATACAGCAAAAGACACAGAACCAACCGACATTGTTGTAGGTTGGGTAAAAGAGAATAACACAAAATCATCTCCATGCCTTCCTGTAATAAAAAGAGTAACCTATGGCAGTAAAGGTTATACAATCATTTCGGATTGGGATATACTTGACGAAAAAGGAAAGTCTATACTAAAATTCCCTATATATGGTGCTACAATTTTTGAAGAGGGGGTCTGTGCTGTAAAAACAGGAAATGGGAAATATGGTTTTATTGATTTGGATGGCAACATGGTATGCGAGCCCAAATTTGATTATGCTGATAGGTTTTTCGGAGAATACGGTATAATAGAGGACAAATACCAAAATCATGTTGGGATAATAAATAAAGAGTTTGAGATTCTTTTACCTGTAAGTAAAGAACTTGTTGATGTCAGATATTTTGTCGAAGATTATAAAGGAAACATAGGATTAGTTGTAGTGACAAAATCTGGAAAATTCTATGAAGTAAATCAGTTATATAAATATTACTTATCAAACGAAAAAAATCTCAATAAGGCATTAAAGGAATATGATAACAAATATAGGAGAAAATAGAATTGTCACTAGAGTCTTCAAACCCATTTCCACTATATTTCATTACTCTAAGAATTAAGGTTTTTGTTTATGAATAGTATTTCGTTTTTGATAGATTTACGAAAAGTCAAATAAAAAAGTACCTTTGAAGAAAATCTTGATACTGTGTTTGGATATATCCTTATAATTGTTGCTTATTTGATTTTTCTTTATATCTATATAAGCATAGGAAGAAAGAAAGAAAGAAAACAACAATAGAGAAACACGCCAAGACGAAACAGCCTTGAGGTTTTCAAATGTCGTGTCTGATTAGGAAATGGCAGAAGAACAAATGATAATAGAGGATTATTATTATTACCAAGATAGGAAACAATAAGCTACTACTTTATTTTATCGACACGCAAAAGCCTGTATATCAACGAATATATAAACTGTTAACATTTATTACACCAACAGAAACCATATGTAACTATTGTAACCATCCTAAATCAAAAAAAGTTGCAACTTCCACTACTATAGCGGAAATTGCAACCTATTATTTTATATATTTACCGAAGTAAATTACTACAAATCAGAATTAATCTTCTGTCCAATCCATCTTTGTCTGACGGACATATGACTGATAACGACGCTTAGCCATCTTCTGAGCCTCTGCGAAGAGTTCATCAGCCTCTTCAGGGAATGCCTTCTTAACAGAGAGGTAACGTACCTCACCCATGAGGAAGTCCTGGAACTTATCCCACTGTGGCTCCTTAGAGTCAAGCTGGAATGGGTTCTTGCCCTGCTCAGCAAGTTCTGGGTTGAAACGCCAGAGGTGCCAGTAGCCACACTCAACGGCACGAGCCTCTTCTGCCTGTGAACGTCCCATACCGCCCTTGATCTTCAGACCGTGGTTGATACATGGAGCGTAAGCAATAACGAGTGATGGTCCATGGTATGCCTCAGCCTCACGGAATGCCTTCAAGCACTGTGCGTTGTCTGCACCCATTGCAACCTGTGCCACGTAAACGTAACCATAAGTTGTAGCGATCATGCCGAGATCCTTCTTCTTGATACGCTTACCCTGAGCAGCAAACTGTGCAATGGCACCAAGAGGTGTAGCCTTAGAAGCCTGACCACCTGTGTTAGAGTAAACCTCAGTATCGATAACGAAGATGTTGAGGTCTTCGCCAGACGCAAGTACGTGGTCAAGACCACCGTAACCGATATCGTAAGAAGCACCGTCACCACCGATGATCCACTGTGAACGCTTGATGAGGTAGTGGTCAAGAGTCTTCAGCTCCTTGCAAACCTCACAACCCTTAGCAGCACCC
>CAKQDQ010000238.1 GCA_934229335.1 uncultured Prevotella sp. | reverse complement strand
GGACAAAAGAGCATTAAATTGCTCCATGATTGCAAATATTCCTCCAAAAGGAGTGAGTTTCTCAGATTTTATTCGTATATTTGCAATGTCATTCAGAATTATGCTTGTTTTCAAATGCGGCACTAAGATAAGTGAAATTTCTGACATCGCAAAATACTGGACAACTTTTTGGTGTCCAGGTGCTTATAAAAAACATTAAATTATAGTGTTGCGGAATTTAAATTTAATACAAATATTTATGACAAAACCTAAGTCTCCAATCAAATCTCCTCGATTTTTGAGTGTGATAATCTTCCTCGTGTGTTTGTGCGTAATTACTCCTGTTAATGCGCAGAACGCTACACAGCGTAGTAGAAAAGGCGAAGTGCGTATAGGAGGAAATGTGGAAGATTCTTTTACTAAAGTAGGTTTGCCTGCGTTCGTGACTTTATTTGATAGGGATTCTACAGTAATAGATACCGCTACTTGTAAGGTGTATAGAGGAAATTCTTGGTTTATGCTTTATATCCCTAAAGTATCGGGAGAATACACTTTACATGTAAAGTGTGATGGATATTATGATGCTGTGGCGAAAGAAAGTTTTGATTTTAGTGTTCCTCAAAAAGGTTATGGCTTCCCTGTCGTTAAATTGAAGCGATTGCCTACTGCGGAGGATAGTCTGCGCTCAGTGGGACTGGAGGATGTTGTTGTTAGAGGCACCCGTCTTCAGGTGGCATACCGTGGTGATACGATAGTGTATGACGCGAGTGCCTTTAATATCCCAGAGGGTGCTATGCTCGATGCACTGGTAAGGCAATTGCCAGGAGCGGAACTGAAAAGCAATGGTGACGTGTATGTCAATGGTAAGAAATTAGACTATATTACACTTAATGGAAACGAGTTCTTTAAGGGGAACAACAAGGTTATATTAGAGAACCTGCCGTACTTCGTTGTAAAAGAACTGAAGGTATATCATAAAGACCCACCGATGGCATTGGTAAAACCAATGACTGAGGAGGAGAAAGATTATGTACTTGACGTGGTGATGAAGCGAGAGTATGCCGTGGGTAGTATCGCAAACATGGAGGCTGGTATAGGAACCGACAACAGATGGAAAGCTAAGGCATTCGCGTTGCGCTATGATGAGAAGTCAAGACTGTCTGTCTTCGGAAATATGAATAATACAAACGAGGACCGTACGCCAGGGACAGACGGTGACTGGTCTCCGGCGAAGCAGACGCGTGGATTGTTGACAACGAAGCAGGCTGGAATGAACCTGAACTACAACAACCGGAATAAGACGTTTTACTTAGATAATACCGCTTTGCTTGAATGGTCAGATCACGACGTAACGTCACGACAACGCAGTGAGACGTTCGCTACGGGTGGAAACATCATGGGTGGCATGAATACATATAATAACAACAAAATTTTTACGCTCAAGGAAGATCTTGGTATTACTGCTAAGGTAAAGAAGTCAAGATTGACCTTTAATAATTATCTGACGTACACAAATACTGATGACGTAACAGAATCTACTGATTCTACATATCGCGTTAACTTGATAAACACTGACAGTTATCGTATGCAGGGAAACAGACGTCAGTTGTATGGTAATGGTAACATCGGGTTGAGCTTGCCTACAATTTCTGCGTATAGTGCTTCATTTTTTGTTAACTACAGCTTTTTTAACGTAAGTCGTGACAGGTCGCATACGCTACGTAATACACATTATTATAATATGGGGAGTGTGGATGGACGTAATGACTATCGTGATAATACCTTGAGTAGTTATTCGTATGATGTAGCGATGAACAACATCTACAGACTCTCGCAAAAGGTTAGACTGACTTATGTTTTGGGCTATAGACAAAAAGGAGATGGGCAGGGGCGTAACTATTATCGTTTGTATGATTATTACGGAATAGATAATGATGAAATGCGTTTGCCATCTACAAGAGATTCTCTGCAAGCGGCTTTGGACTACGGCAATAGCTATGACTATTTTACTATAGGAAGAGCGGTGGATAATAAGGTAGCCGTGAACTATAGTTGGAAGAATATAAGTTGCTTCCTTTCTCTTGACTATAAGTACAACCGCGAGCGTATACATTATATATATAGTGCTCTTGACACCGTGGCAAAACGTAACTATGGCAGTTGGATCCCTAATGCGAACTTTCAGTATAAATGGAAAAAGAAGGGTCACTAGTAAAACCCTGTGTCTGATTCTTTGATAGATAATGCTTGTTTCTCGAAAATTGTTAGTACTTTTGCA
>CAKQDQ010000237.1 GCA_934229335.1 uncultured Prevotella sp. | reverse complement strand
CGGCATGAGTTATAGAGCATATAAGAGTGAACGACAAAACAGTAGTGCGTTCGGTATAAAGAATATATGGATTGGCTTAGACTGCCTTAACCTGCTCGATCACAGCAACGTTAACTCATACTATTGGGTAACTGACGTAAACAACTATCAGTATGCTGTACCTAACTACCTCACAGGACGACAACTGAACGCAAAAATCAATATTGACTTTTAAGGTGTTGGTTATACAATAAGCTTACACTTTGACTTTGAAAATAGCCTCAAAACATAACAAAGCTAATTTTTAGAACTGCCCAATACAAACTTAATCCCCCTTACTTCTACCAACAAGAAGTAAGGGGGATTGTTCGTAATGCCCGTGTTAGAGTTTTTATTAATCCTCCAGAAGCTTTCTATATCTTGGACGCTTTATCTCATCCGTACCTAATCTGCGTGCCTTATTTATTTCGTAATCAGAGTAACTTCCTTCAAAGAAGAACACCTCACCGTTACCCTCAAACGCCAGTATGTGTGTACATATACGGTCCAAGAACCAACGGTCGTGTGATATTACGACAGCGCAACCTGCAAATGCTTCAAGACCCTCCTCCAATGCACGCAATGTGTTTACGTCTATATCATTGGTAGGCTCATCTAACAGCAGCACGTTACCTTCTTGCTTTAATGCTAATGCTAACTGCAACCTGTTTCTTTCGCCACCTGATAGCACTCCGCAAAGCTTGCCTTGGTCTGTTCCCGAGAAATTAAAGCGCGAGAGATATGCACGGGCGTTAACGTCTCTGCCTCCCATACGGAAGGTCTCCGTGCCCTGTGACACCACCTCATAAACGGTTTTCTTCGGATCTATGTCCTTATGTTGTTGATCTACATAAGCTAACTTCACTGTTTCGCCTACGTCAAACGTACCACTATCCACCTTCTCAAGTCCCATTATCAGGCGGAACAACGTTGTCTTACCAGCACCGTTAGGACCTATCACACCAACGATACCGTTTGGTGGCAACATAAAGTTCAAGTCCTTAAACAACACCTTGTCGCCAAAAGCTTTCGCCACGTGCTGCGCTTCTATCACCTTATTGCCCAGACGAGGACCATTAGGGATAAATATTTCCAGCTTCTCCTCACGTTCCTTTTGCTCCTCATTAAGCATTGCGTCATAAGAGTTAAGACGTGCCTTGCCCTTTGCCTGACGTGCCTTCGGTGCCATACGCACCCATTCAAGCTCGCGTTCCAGAGTCTTTCTGCGCTTTGACGCAGTTTTCTCTTCCTGCATCATACGCTTTGTTTTCTGGTCAAGCCATGAAGAATAGTTACCCTTCCATGGTATGCCCTCTCCTCTGTCAAGCTCCAGTATCCACTCGCTGACATCATCAAGGAAATATCTATCGTGCGTTACCGCTATGACAGTACCTTCATACTGCTGCAGATGTTGCTCCAACCAGTCTATTGATTCTGCATCAAGATGGTTCGTTGGCTCATCGAGCAACAACACGTCGGGCTTCTGCAACAACAGTCTGCACAACGCTACACGTCTACGCTCACCACCAGAAAGATTTTCTACACTCCAATCGCCAGGGGGACAATGCAAGGCATCCATAGCTCGTTCCAGACGCGAATCCATATTCCACGCATCTGTAGCGTCGATAATGTCCTGCACCTCTGCCTGACGCTGCATGAGCTTATCCATCTTGTCAGGATCGCCATAATACTCCTCTAACCCAAACTTCTCATTAATCTCGTCGTACTCACGAAGTGCGTCATACACATACTGCACTCCCTCCTGTACATTCTCCTTAACGGTTTTCTTCTCGTTCAACGGTGGATCCTGTGGCAGATACCCTACGGTATAACCTGGGCTCCACACCACTTCGCCTTGATACTGCTCGTCCAGCCCTGCTATAATCTTCATCAGCGTTGACTTACCAGCGCCATTAAGACCTATAATACCTATCTTTGCTCCATAAAAGAAGCTAAGGTAAATGTTCTTTAGTATCTGCTTTTGGTTTTGTGGAATAATCTTACTTACTCCCACCATCGAGAAGATAATCTTCTTGTCGTCTACTGTTGCCATTATTTATTTTGTTTAGTTATTGTGTGCAAAGATAGCATTTTTTTTCGTAACCTACAAATTTGGTAATAGTATTTGTCCTCCAGTAATAAAGCGAAAAAGGGAATTAAGAACTGGCATTTTACCTACAAAGGCAATAGCCATTTCCTAATTCCCTTCCTGTTTATGTTGAGGGAGCTTCTATATCTTACCACCGTAAGACAGAACCACCCTTAAAAATTAAATCTCTAACTGGTTATTACATCATACCGCCCATTCCTGGTGCGCCACCCA
>CAKQDQ010000236.1 GCA_934229335.1 uncultured Prevotella sp. | reverse complement strand
TGCGCAGACCTCTCAGAGTAATCAGGGGGAGTATGACAGGAGAAAAAGGTCTTCTGATCAGGAGATGAAGCAGCTGGAGCAGCAGGAAGAAGAAAAAAAGAAGGAACTGGAAGAGTTTATACGTCGTTTCTCTGCGAACGTGGCTAAGTCAAAGCAAACCACTTCAAGAAAGAAGATGCTTGAGAAACTTAATGTCGAGGAGATACAGCCTTCTACACGAAAATATCCTGGTATCATCTTCCAAATGGAGCGTGAGCCCGGAAATCAGATTCTGGAGGTAGAAAATCTGAAAGCGGTAGATGCTGACGGGACAGTACTGTTTGATAATGTCTCCTTTAATATAGAGAAGGGACAGAAGACCGTCTTCTTGTCACACAACCCAAAGGCGATGACTGCTCTCTTTGAAATTATTAATGGTAATAGAGAGGCAGATGGAGGAACATACAAGTGGGGTATAACAATAACCACAGCTTACTTACCACTTGATAATACAAAATTCTTTGACTGTGACCTTAACCTCGTAGATTGGTTATCGCAATATGGTCCAGGCAATGAAGTAGCAATGAAAGGATTCCTCGGACGTATGCTCTTTAAGCAGGAAGAGGTAGAAAAGAAAGTAAATGTCCTTTCAGGTGGTGAGAAAATGCGTTGTATGATAGCGAGAATGCAATTACAAAATGCTAATTGCTTAATACTCGATACTCCGACAAACCATCTTGACCTCGAGTCAATTCAGGCGTTCAACAATAACCTTATATCGTTTAAGGGTAACATATTGTTCTCTTCACACGACCATGAGTTTATCAACACTGTAGCAGACCGTATCATAGAGCTTACGCCAAAGGGTACGATAGATAAGCTGATGACGTATGATGACTATATTTATGATGAAAAGATAAAGGAGCAAAAAGCGCAGATGTACTCTTAAAAATATAAAAAAAGTACAACTATGCTTACAGCTTATGAACGTTGTACTTCCTATTATGAAGGTAAAGCGTAAGAGCTGTAGCTCGTAATATAAATAGAAATATATAAAGCGTAGGCAAGCAAATAATGCACGTGAGCATTAGCTGGTCTACGCTTTTTTCGTGAATAAATTGAAGCGATGCATTATTGGCATACTTATTGTTTAGGAAATTTGTAAAAATATTAAAGACAATGAAAAAAGAAGATATCAACACAGTAAACGAAGAGACCCAGAATGAGTCAACAGCAAATGCTGCTACAAACACCAATGATACTGCCACAACGTCAGAGCAAAAGAAGGCAGAGACTGACAATGCTGACACAACGACAGAAAAAGCTGACGAAAAAGATCCGTTAGAGGTTGCAAAGGCAGAGATAGAGCGTCTCAAAACCGAGGCCCTGTATAGGCAGGCAGAATTCGATAACTATCGTAAGAGGGCAAAGAAGACAGAGGCGGACCTTATACTGAATGGAGGAGAGAAGACAATAACTGCCATATTGCCAATATTGGATGATATGGAAAGAGCATTACAGGATAAGAGTACAGACCCAGAAGCTATACGTGAAGGTATGAAACTCATATTCACAAAGTTCGTTGGAACATTAGAGAAAATGGGTGTAAAGAAAATAGAAACAGAGAATGCAGACTTTAATGTAGACTATCATGAGGCCATTGCTCACGTTCCAGGAATGGGAGAGGATAAGAAAGGCAAAGTGATAGACTGCGTACAGACAGGATATACTTTGAACGACAAAGTAATTCGTTATGCTAAAGTGGCAGTAGGTCAATAAAGCCTTAAGCTTCCATAAAGTATCAGCCTGTTAATCCAAGTTACAGAATGGTGCGGAAGTAAATTTGCTACGTATATAAGAAAATGGAAAAACGAGATTATTATGAGGTGCTTGGCGTAGACAAAAGTGCCGGTGCTGCAGATATAAAAAAGGCATATCGTAAGATTGCCATTAAGTATCATCCTGAACAAGGCAAGAGTGATGTAGAAAAGAAAGAAGCAGAGGAAAAGTTTAAGGAAGCAGCGGAAGCATATACAGTCTTATCAGACGATAAGAAAAGACATCAGTACGACCAGTTCGGCTTTAATATGCCTGGAGGAGGTTTCGATGGTGACGACTTCGGTGGTGGCTTCGATGGCGATGGACTCTCTAAGGATGACATCTTCTCTATGTTTGGAGACATCTTTGGTGATGGAAGAGGTAACCCTCATACTTAGAACAACAAAGTAATTCGTTACATTAAAGTGGCAGTAGGTCAATAAAGCCTTAGGCTTCCATAAAGTATCAGTCTGTCAATTCGAGTTACAGATTGTTGTGGAAGTAAATTTACCACATTTTAATATATAAGAAAATGGAAAAACGAGATTATTATGAGGTGCTTGGCGTAGACAAAAGTGCCAGTACTGCAGATAT
>CAKQDQ010000235.1 GCA_934229335.1 uncultured Prevotella sp. | reverse complement strand
GGGCGTTTAGCTCAGCTGGTTCAGAGCATCTGCCTTACAAGCAGAGGGTCGGCGGTTCGAATCCGTCAACGCCCACTAAATAAAAGAAAATAAAAAGAAGAGTAATGTCTCACGAGGGCGTTTAGCTCAGCTGGTTCAGAGCATCTGCCTTACAAGCAGAGGGTCGGCGGTTCGAATCCGTCAACGCCCACTTCTCTCTCTCTAACTCTTTTTAATCCCGTGGCCAAGCCTTTGGTTGCGGGATTATACTTTTATTACCTTATATATAATAAAGGAGATAGGGAGAAGTATTATTAACAGTAAACCTAAACAATAACAATGAAAAGAAATCTTGAGACTATCTGCATCCACGGTGGTTGGAAGCCATCAAAAGGAGAGACACAGCAGTTACCTATCTATCAGAGTACTACATTCAAGTATGACACGAGTGAACAAATGGCTCGACTCTTTGATTTGAAAGATGCGGGATATTTCTACACCCGACTGGCTAACCCTACCAATGATGCAGTAGCTAAGAAAATTGCCGCTCTCGAAGGAGGGGTAGGGGCTGTATTGACCAGTAGCGGACAGGCTGCTAACTTCTACGCGGTATTCAACATTTGTGAGGCGGGCGATCACTTCATTACCAGCAACACTATTTATGGCGGTACATTTAATCTGTTCGGAGTAACGATGAAGAAACTCGGAATAGAGTGTACTTTCGTTGACCCAGAGTGGGATGATGAGCGAATAGAGAAAGAGTTTCGACCTAACACAAAATGTTTCTTTGGCGAAACTATATCCAACCCTGGCGGTAACATATTTGACATAGAGCGTTTTGCGACGATGGCGCACAAGCATGGAGTGCCTTTGATAGTTGACAATACTTTTGCTACGCCAATCAACTGTCGTCCCTTTGAGTGGGGATGCGATATTGTTACCCATTCCACTACAAAGTATATGGACGGACACGCCACGCAGGTAGGGGGCGCAGTAGTCGACAGTGGTAACTTTGACTGGGAGAAATATGGCGACAAGTTCGCAGGTTTAACAACTCCAGACGAGTCGTACCATGGTCTGACATATACTAAGGCGTTCGGCAAAATGGCGTATTGTACAAAGATTGTAAGTCAGTTGATGCGTGATTTAGGCAGTATACCTGCTCCACAAAACTCTTTCTTGCTAAACCTTGGATTAGAGACCCTTCACCTGCGTATGCGACAGCATTGTGAGAATGCTCAGAAGGTAGCGGAGTGGTTGGAGAATAATGACAACGTGGCATGGGTGAATTATGCAGGTTTACCGTCAAGCAAATATCACGCGTTAGCTCAAAAATATATGCCAAACGGTACGTGTGGCGTTATAGCGTTTGGTCTGAAAGGAAATAGAGAGGATGCTATACGTTTTATGGACAACCTTGACTTTATTTCCATCGTGACGCATGTGGCTGATGCTCGCACCTGTGTGCTGCACCCTGCAAGCCATACACATCGTCAGATGTCAGACGAGCAGCTGCGTGAGGCTGGCGTGGCACCTGATTTGATACGCCTCTCTGTTGGTATAGAGAATGCGGAAGACATCATTGCGGACCTGCAACAGGCCATGAAGAAAATACATAATTCGTAGAAAACATATTAGGGCGGTTCTATAAATTGGCTTTGAATATAACAAAGCTAATTTATAGAACCACCCTAAAAAGAATTTTGAATACTTACTTAGTGTTAGACTGGACCTTAATAAGTAAGTATTCAAAATTATTTATATATATCAGTAAGTGAACATTATTATTTCTGTAATTATATTTAATACAGTCTCTTTGGCGCATCTGCTTCCTCTGTTTTCAGTCACAATGCAGGCATTGCTCCATCAAACAGAGAAAACATCTGCATCCAAATAGCCTATATTAAATATAAAAATAATTTTGAACACTTACTTATATTCTGATGGTGTAACACCAAATTTTTTCTTGAAACATTTTGTGAAATAACTGTTTGAGGTAAATCCTACGGACTGGAATATTGTCAATACTGGTGTTTCAGGATGGCTTTTCATTATCGATGCAGCTTTTTTCAAGCGAATGTCGCGGATAAACTCTATTACCGATAATCCTGTAACGGAGTGTATGCGTCGATAAAGATTGGTGCGACTCATGCACATGTCATCGCTGAGACGCTGCACGCTGTAGTTGGCATCAGAGATATTGTTCTCTATAAGTTGGATAATATCTTTTAGTGTGTTCTCCTCTCTTAATGCCTGTTTCTCATGTCCCTCCTTTATCTCTATTTCGCTAAGCGACAGTCGACGGCGCATATTCTGCAGGTTGACAAGGATGTGTATGCGTTTGTTGAGAGCACGTAAGAGATACAGAAGTGCTATGGCTGTTAACACAAACAGTATTCTTGCCCATGTAGT
>CAKQDQ010000234.1 GCA_934229335.1 uncultured Prevotella sp. | reverse complement strand
CAGGCACATCGCTTCACAAAGTCGCTTCGATTCCGTGTAACAAGAACGTGAAGTAGACAGGTTAAGCACACCAGTGGAGTCCTCAGTAAATACATCTGTCCCTCTGGCATTGCCGTAAACCTCCACGGAAGACATATAAAGCACCGTGGCACCACACATAGCCGCCAACTCAAGTGCGTTCTCGCAGCCCTTTATGTTTATCATTATTGTCTCAACAGGATACTGAGAATAGGCGGTAGGGTGGGTGTTACTCGCTCCGGGAATGATGTAGTCTACCTGCAAATCGCTTGCGAATGGAGTGCAAACGTCCTGTTCTATAAACTCAAACAAAGGGTTTTCAAAATACTCTCCTAACCTTTCTGCAGCACGTTCTTTATTCCTTCCCACAGCATATACCTTAACATCGCCCAACGCCATCAGTGCATCGACAAGGTGCGTACCTAACAATCCTGTTGCTCCAGTGATGAGAAACGACTTTCCTTTCAGTTCCTCTATGCCGTCGACAGAAAGTACATTCTTGATGTCTTCAATATAGTAAGGGTGCAGTTTGTTCATATCTATATGGCTTTGTCAATCATTTTTCTTTGTTACGAGCAAGATATCCCTTAAACATCTCAAGGTCATCCATAGTCGTTAACTTAATGTTCTTGTCGCTACCAGCAGCAAAATGCAGTTTAACTCCAAGTTCTACCATCATGGTGTTAGCGTAATGCGAGCCGTAAATACCAATCTTCTTGTCGAAAGCCTCATGATATTTCTCATCAAGCAATGTGAAATTATAGGCTTGTGGCGTTGATACCCGACGTAGAGTCTCACGTGGTATGAACTTCGTAGTAGTCGTTTCATCGTCTTCACTGACCACAAAAATCTGCTCATTGTATGGTAGTGACGTCACGGCATTGCCGTAAGTCTGTGCTTTGTTAATGACATCCGTCAGCACAGCAGAGTCAACTAATGGGCGAATTCCATCGTGTATTATTATGGTATCATCGCCATTACACTTCCCTTCAAGGTTATACACACCGTTTCTGATAGACTCTTGTCCCGTACTTCCTCCTTCAACAATCCACTTAAGTTTGTCAATGCCATACTGTTTACCGTATGCCCATACTACGTTTTCCCAGCCTTTGATGCACACTACCTCTATAGCGTCAATCATAGGATGCCTTTGAAAGCCCTCAAGAGTGTAGATAAGTATAGGCTTATCATATACGTTAATGAACTGTTTAGGAATGTTCTGTCCCATTCTTGAGCCAGAACCGCCAGCTATAATGATTGCGATGTTCATTGTCTTTTGTGAAATATAAGGTTAAGAAAGTATGGTATTATACTTCAGTGGTATTTATATGTTGCAGCAATTAAATCACGTTGAACCTGCTAAGTATGATGATAGCTATGCACGCAGGCACGAAGAAACGCATCAAGAAGAGGTATATGCTGAGTGCAACAGGCTTCCATGGGTATCTGCCATTGCTGGTAAGCTCCTCCAACAGTGCCGTGCGCGACATACGCCAGCCTACTACTATTGATGTGATAAAGGCACCAATAGGCATCAATATGTTAGATGTCAGACCATCAAAGTTATCAAACAGCGTTTGTCCGAAGAAGCCCATAGGGCATGGTCCCATTGACATCGCGCTGAGAATACCAATGACGCAGCAGAACACTGATACCATCCACGCCGCTTTCTTGCGCGACATATTCATCTCTTGCGATATCAGTGACGTGCCAATCTCGTGCATAGAGATAGTAGAAGTAAGTGCAGCGAGGGTTAGAAGGGCAAAGAACATTATCGCTACCACGTATGCTACGATATGTGGAAACGCCATAGTGAAGACGTTAGGCAGTGTCTGGAAGATAAGGCTCGGACCAGCATCAGGACGCAATCCAACGGCAAAGGCGGCAGGGAATATCATCAGTCCCGCCATGATAGCCACACCACAGTCGATGCCTGCAATCTGAGTAGATGACTGAAGAAGGTTTGCATCTTTCTTGAAATAAGAGCCATAGGTACACAGGCACGCTGTGCCAAGGCTTAGAGAGAAGAACGATTGTCCTATTGCCTCATAGAGAACGTCCACCGTTATCTTTGAAAAGTCGGGGTGAAAGAGGAACTTAATGCCCTCAAAAGAGCCTGGCAGCGAACAAGAAGCGAAGATAAGCACGAGCATAAGGATAAAAAGCAGCGGCATCATCATCTTTGATGCTTTCTCAATACCTTTCTGTACGCCGCGCACTATGATAGCGTGTGTAAGGAATATGAATACTATGCACAGCACTGAAGGTATCCAAGGGTGGCTCACAATGGTATCGAAACTGGCGGAGATATATTCAGGTGAACCTAACACTTCGTCGCACACGGCAAGGCAGAAGTAGTAGATACACCAACCAGCTACTACACTATAGAAGCCAAGAATGATGGCAGAGCACAACATTCCCATTACACCCGTCAGTCC
>CAKQDQ010000233.1 GCA_934229335.1 uncultured Prevotella sp. | reverse complement strand
CCTTATTATTATAAATAAGACTCGCAAGTTCATCACTTGCGAGTCTTTGCATTTTATATATGTAAGACGGCTGATTTCGGATGGTTACTAAGTAAACATCTTATAGTACCATATTAAACAAGCGCACTCTCAGTAAAGCTGTAGCATGGAGCCGAGGTTTTCAACCTCGGTTTAACGCCCAAGAATAATAACTTACACTAAAAGGAGGAACCGAACTATGACAAAGAAAAGAGAAATTTATCGTTGTGCCACCTGTGGCAACATTATTGAGGTGCTCACCCTTGGCGCACAAGCAGTATGTTGTGGCAAACCGATGGAGCTGTTAGTAGAGAACAGCGTTGACGCTGCACGAGAGAAGCACTTGCCCGTTATTACGCTTATCGAAGGCGGATACAGGGTCACTATAGGCAGTGTGCCGCACCCAATGAGCGAGGAGCACCATATACAGTGGATAGAGCAGTTAACAGACCGCTGCGTAATGCGAAAGGAGCTACAACCCGACGAAGCACCAGAGGTAGTATTCATGACGTGCTGTCAGCATCCTACCGCCCGCGCCTACTGCAACCTCCACGGACTATGGAAGGGGTAGAACAAAAACAAAACGGGGGAGTTCGTCACTCCCCCGCACCTTTTATTAAGATGAGGATTTTATCTATTCATAATAGAAATACTCAGTTCTCCTACCTTTGCCACGATGATTTTCTCTGATGTAGCGCATGAAGCCACCCCTTCCACTGCCTTCACGCTACCTATCTTCTGTCCATTGGTGGTGTAGAACGCCACAGATTCACCGCTATCAAGTCCGCACAGCGTCACCACGCCATCAGCCGCTTTCACCATAACGGCACGAGTATTGACGGATTTGATGTCAGTTTCGTCATTCATGAATACAACATAATCAGTAAATTTTGACCATGTCGCATCTTTTTTATATGCCTCATATGCACCTCTGTATATTGTAAGACTTGTAATGTAAGGCATAAATGCATTATATCCCATTGTTGGTGGATTGTACGATTTACAGGTTACATAGTGAACATAGCATAGAAAAAAAGCACATTCCTCAATAGTAGTTACACTTGCTGGTATTATTACTGACTTAAGAGAGGTACAGCCGTAGAATGTATCCTTCTTAATAGTTGTAACGCCTTCGGGTATATTAATAGTTGTTAGATTATGACAACTACTGAATGCACTATAGCCTATAGATGTTACGCCCTCTGGTATGTTGATGAAGGTAAAATTACACCCACTGAACGCATTACTTCCTATCACAGTAACACTATTGGGGATGTTGATAGACGATAAATAAGAACAACCACGAAAAGAACTGTCCCCAATAGAAGTCACCCCTTCTGGTATGCTGACATAATACAGACTTGAACAGTCACGAAATGTGGCATTATTAATAATAGTAACACCTTCTGGTATGATGATTGTATAAAGAGTAGAGCATCCACTAAATGCACCATAACCTATATAAGTGACTTCTTTAGGTAATTTAATAGACGAAAGACTTGAACATCCATAAAAAGCACCATTTCCAATAGAAGTCATACCAACCGGTATATTGACAGACTTTAGATTACAGCATGCATCGAACGTCCAATCACCAACAGAAGTCACTCCTTCTCCTATTTCTACTTCATAGATACTATTCTTGCTATCCTGCCAAGGAGTAGATCCATTAAAATCTGGCATATCACCACTGCCAGTAATCTTCAATACGCCATCATCTGATAGTGTCCATGAGATGTTTTCGTTACACGTGCCACTTGCTATCTCGGCACGAATGCTTGTGCTGAACAATAGCAACGCGATCATTACAGCGATGGAGAATAGTTTTCTCATAATGTAATTCTTGTTTGTTACCCACAGATACCCGGTGAGGACTGGTTGTTTGTAAAGTCATAAGGAGGAACTACATAGATAAAAAGGTGTGGGTATCCATTCTCGCCCGTTCCCTAATTGAAGGCCTACCACAGCCCACGCAGTTGAAACGAGAAGAACAAATACCCACACAGTGTATGACATATAATGGTACACCTCCCGTAAAGTGTGCATGGAGTAATACCCACTCTGCACACTTACGGAAGACTGTATTTATGCATACTCTCCGTAGGCATCAATTCTGCATTGTCTTTTAAACTGCGTATTGAATGTGGTAGTTTTCAATTAGTCTATCGACAAAGCATCAAATGACACCTTTTATAAATATGTTGTTACAAGATACAGGATGTATCTCATAATGCAAAGTTAATGATTTTTCTAAAAACATCCAAAGAAATTTTAAAAAATCAGCAGACGGTACTTTTCGACTGGCTGCCATCATTTACATAGGAATAACTTTAACAGTGGGGATTATTGGCAAAAAATTGTTGATGACATTCCCAATTACTGCACTAACTGCGGTGATTCTTTGGCTGATGCCGAGCGTATACTTGATTATGTGACCCAAGTGGTTTCCATTCCAGAGCTAAAGCCTG
>CAKQDQ010000232.1 GCA_934229335.1 uncultured Prevotella sp. | reverse complement strand
GATATAGAGCGTGAACCAACGGTTGATGTAACGGAACAGAGGCCAACCAAGGTATACCAGACGTTCCAACTCAAGGTCTTTGCCGAAGGTTGACTCGTCTTCTACGCTCTGAAGCAGGCGGAAGTCGTTAGGACCATAGTAGAATTCCAACTCTGTTGGTGTGGCACCTTTAGGGTCGAAGGCAGTTTTAAGTTTCGCCTCATAGTACTTCAAGAAGCCGCTGCCTTTCTCCATTGGTCTGCTTGTCATTGCGCTGTTAGCGGCAAAGTTGTCTTTTGCTATCATGACAGCAGAGAAGAACTGGTTTTTGAATGCTACCCAGTCTGTCGTTTCCTCAACAGGTTCGTCAACTTTCTCGCTTGTCTCGTTAAGATAATCGGTGCCACCATCCTTGAAGTGGTAGGTGAGGGTGGCGTAACGGTTCTCAAAGGTAAAACCCTTCTCCAGTTGACGACAATTCTCCTGCCAGTTGATGTCCATAGAGTTGGTGTTAGGAGCGAAGTTGCCTGCCATACCGTTGGCGCGGATAGAGCAACTGAGGAGGTAGTCCTTACCGAGAGTATAGGTTATAGTAATATTCTTACCGTTCTTGTCTCCCGCAATGAAAGTCAGCGTGTTACCGTTTACTGTGTAATCGTTAAAGTAAAGATCAGCGGTAGATATGTTAGCGTCTTTGGCAGAAAGGGTGAAGTTTAGCTTCTGGGTGTTCTTATCAAAGAGCGTAACATTGTTGTTACCATTGTTGTCCTTAAAGTTCTTTATTACGGCTTTTTCGACTACAGCACCCTTCGTTGAGAATGTAAGTGCAATGCTATTGTTCTGCAATACCACCTGTTTAGCCTCTCCGCTCATAGCAGAATGTAACAAGGCGGTAGTGTCGTTCATAGCGGCTTCCATTGCCTTTGCTTGACGCTGTAGGTCGGCTATCTTCTTTTGTTCTTCCGCTTTCTGTTTTGTAACGTTCTCAATAGAGTCTTTTATTCGCTGGTTCTCCACTTCCTCTGCGGAGGGTTGCCCGAACCATGTGAATCCAAATAGCACTGCTGCGATGAGTGCAAAGCCAATGATGGTGTTTTTGTCCACGATTAATTTTTGTTTATTTCTATTTTGTTATTCTTTTATTGCTGTCTTTATAAAGTCGAGGAACAATGGGTGAGGCTTCAATACCGTGCTCTGATATTCTGGGTGGAACTGTGTTCCTATATACCATTTGTGAGTTGGTATCTCTACTATCTCGACGAGATTGCTTTCTGGGTTCTCGCCGACACACATCATTCCGTTGTCTTCGTATTCCTTAATGAAGGAGTTGTTGAACTCGTAACGGTGGCGGTGACGTTCCTTAATGACTTCTTCACCGTATATGGCAGCGGTGCGAGAGCCTTCCTTTAACTTGCACTCGTATGCGCCAAGACGCATCGTTCCGCCCATATTAGAGATGTTCTTCTGGTCTTCCATGATGTCGATGACGTTGTGAGGAGTCTTCTCATCCATCTCCCTTGAGTTGGCATCGGCATATTTCAGCACGTTGCGTGCAAACTCGATGACCATCATCTGCATACCGAGGCAGATGCCGAATGTAGGTATATTGTGCTCCCTCGTGTACTGAGCGGCGATTATCTTGCCCTCTATGCCACGGTGACCGAAGCCTGGGCATATCAGAATACCGTCTTGTCCAGCGAGCATTTCCGCTACATTCTCTTTTGTTATGTGTTCGGAGTTGATAAACTCGATAACCGTTTTGCGGTCGTTATAAACGCCAGCATGAAGCAGAGACTCACGTATTGACTTGTAGGCATCCTGCAAATCGTATTTGCCAACGAGTCCGATATGAACCTCTTTTGTAGCGTTTCTTCTGCGCTCCAGATAGTTACGCCATGGTCCGAGAGCAGGAGTCTCACCTACTGGGATATCGAGCTTGCGCAGTATAGCGGCGTCAAGTCCTTGCTGTTGCATGCTGACAGGCACCTCGTATATAGATGGCATATCCTCGCTTTGTACTACACATTCAAGGTCAACGTTACAGAATGACGCTACTTTCATGCGCATACTGTCGGAGAGATGCTTCTCTGTACGTAGCACAAGAATGTCAGGCTGTATGCCGACAGACTGCAACTCCTTTACAGAGTGCTGCGTAGGCTTGGTCTTTAGTTCGCCAGCAGCCTTCAGGTATGGCACGTATGTCAAGTGTACGTTGATGGCGTTCTTACCGAGTTCCCATCTCATCTGGCGTATAGCCTCAAGGAATGGTGCGCTCTCTATGTCGCCAATGGTACCGCCAATCTCTGTAATTACAAAGTCATAGTGGCATTTCTGACCGAGATATTTGATGCTTCTCTTTATCTCGTCAGTGATATGCGGCACTACCTGAATAGTCTTGCCAAGATAGTCACCGTGACGTTCTTTGTCGATAACGCTTTTGTATATGCGTCCAGTGGTCATGGAGTTGGCACGAGTGGTCTGAATACCAGTAAAGCGTTCGTAGTGACCAAGGTCAAGGT
>CAKQDQ010000231.1 GCA_934229335.1 uncultured Prevotella sp. | reverse complement strand
AGTCTACACTGACAGGCGAGCCTGTATGCCACAAGAGTACCAACGAGAAGGACTTTGACAGCAACGCCACTTACCCCACCAATCATGTGCTGAAGGGCACAAAGGTGATAGAGGGGCATGGCATCTGCCGAGTCATTGCCGTGGGCGACAATACGGAGCAAGGTAAGGTGTTTGAGGCGGTGCAGATAGACGACAGTGTGAAGACACCACTCGACGAACAGTTGGCGTGGCTTAGCAAGTGGGTTACCTACTTCAGTTATACTGTTGCCGTGGGCGTAGTGGTAGGACGCATTATAATGTATATTGTGGGCTGCGAAGCGTTTGACCTGCTCTCGTTCATTGCCTATGTCTTGCAGACCCTCATGATTGCCGTAACGCTCATCGTCGTTGCTGTGCCAGAAGGATTGCCTATGGCGGTGACGCTGAGCTTGGCTTACAGTATGCGACGTATGCTCAAGACCAACAACCTGGTGCGCAAGATGCACGCCTGCGAGACTATGGGAGCTACTACGGTCATCTGTACGGACAAGACGGGCACGCTGACGCAAAACCTTATGAGCGTGGACGACATGAAGGTGTATGGCGACACTCCTAAAGAGGTGCTCAACGAAGGCATTGCCGTCAACTCTACCGCATCTATTGATTTCTCCGACAAGACTAAACCGCAGATATTAGGCAACCCGACAGAGGGGGCGTTGCTGCTGTGGCTGAACAAGCAAGGCGTTGACTATCGTTCTAATCGTGAGAGTGTGAAGATTATAAGTGAGGTACCGTTCTCTACGGAACGTAAGTACATGGCTACTCTTGTAGAATCCGTTGCCTTGAATGGCAAGAAGGTGCTCTATGTGAAAGGTGCGCCAGAGATAGTCTACGCACTATGCAGGGAGACGACTGTAAGCAAGGAAGACCTCGACAGACAGTTGGCGGAATATCAAAACCGCGCCATGCGCACACTCGGTTTCGCATATCAGGTGATGAACGATGACGAAGTGGCTGTGGACAACAACAATATAGTGGCTACACGACTGCGCTTCATGGGCATTGCCGCCATTGCCGACCCCGTAAGAGCTGATGTTCCTGCAGCGGTAAAGGAATGTATCGACGCTGGCATCAGCGTGAAGATAGTAACGGGCGACACGCCAGGTACTGCAAAGGAGATAGCACGACAGATAGGACTGTGGGACGACACACGCGACACGCAGCGTAACATCATCACAGGACCAGAGTTTGCCGCACTCTCTGATGAAGAACTGTCACAACGCATACTCGACCTCAAGATTATCTCCCGTGCCCGACCGATGGACAAGAAACGCCTTGTGGAGACACTGCAGAAGTTGAATCAGGTAGTGGCTGTTACAGGTGACGGCACCAACGACGCGCCTGCTCTCCGCACTGCCCATGTTGGTCTGTCAATGGGTGATGGCACCAGCGTGGCGAAAGAGGCGTCAGACATCACCATCATCGACAACTCCTTTAGCAGCATAGGCAAGGCAGTGATGTGGGGACGCTCACTGTATCAGAATATCCAGCGATTTCTCTTGTTCCAGTTAACCGTGAACGTCACCGCCTGCTTCCTTGTGCTCTGCGGAGCATTCATGGGAACGGAGTCGCCACTCACCGTTACGCAGATGTTGTGGATAAACCTTATCATGGACACCTTTGCAGCCATGGCACTGGCATCACTGCCACCGTCAGAGAGCGTGATGCGTGACAAGCCGCGCGACCGTAACGCCTTTATTCTCAACGCCCCCATGCTTCGCGAGATAATAGGCGTAGGCGGATTCTTCTTCCTCCTGCTCTTAGGCTTCCTCTACATCTTCCAGCATGCCGACGTACACGTGCTCACCGACCTCCTTCACCTGCACCTTGGAGAGAAGGGTCACGTGACGACCTACGAGCTGACGCTACTCTTCACCATCTTCGTCATGACCCACTTCTTCTATCTCTTCAACGCTCGTGCATTTGAGACAGGGCGTAGTGCTCTCCACTTCAAGGGTTGCAACGGACTGCTGACAATTGTTGCAATTATTCTCATAGGTCAGATAGCAATGGTAGAGATACCAGGCCTGCAGCAGTTCTTCAACGTAGAGGGACTGAAACTGATTGATTGGATAATCATAATTGTCGGTTCTTCATTTGTGCTTTGGGTACGCGAGGCATGGCACCTGGTGGTGAGTAAGTGAACCACCCATATAGAAAATAGTTAGTTAAGTAATGTTGAAAAAATTACTTACAGAGCCAGTTTGGTGGTGTACCTTCTGTTCCAGAACTTCCTTTATGGGATGCATGGGGAGGTATACTCTTGATTATATTATTATTGGTATAGTATGTCGGACATATTTAACACGTAGTAGTGAAGACTAATATCTATGCAACAGAACTATGACTTATCACGTTTCCTCACCATGCAAAACCGCATAGCGTACGGTGGACAAACAGAATATGAATGTGCCTATGCCGAGATGGAGGAGGGCTGCAAGCGCAGCCACTGGATATGGTACA
>CAKQDQ010000230.1 GCA_934229335.1 uncultured Prevotella sp. | reverse complement strand
ATCATGAAGGACATCAAGACTGTTGGTGACTACGCTGCTACAATCGTATTCCACAAGGAAGTTAAGGTTGAGATTCCTGTAACTGTTGTTGCAGAGGGTCAAGAGGTGGACGCTCCTGCTAAGGAAGAAGCTCCTGTAGCTGAAGAGACTGCTGCTGAGTAATATCCACTAAAATAAGAACACTTATATAGTTATATGGTCCCGATTACCTCACATCATAGTGACGGTGACCGGGACTTTTTGATAAATAAAACCTTTACTTATACAGAGAGATACATAACACGATATGATGGGTGTATACTTTCTTAATAAGATAAAAACTAAAACGAAAAGAAATGAAAGCATTTGTTTTCCCTGGTCAGGGTGCCCAGTTTACTGGTATGGGAAAGGATCTATATGATACCAACCCTAAAGCTAAAGAACTTTTTGATAAGGCTAACGAGATTCTCGGCTTCGAGATAACAAAAATAATGTTTGAAGGCACTGCAGAGGAGCTGAAACAGACTAAAGTTACACAGCCTGCAGTTTTTCTGCACTCTGTTATCAAGGCTATATGCCTCGGCAACGAGTTTGACGCAGAGATGACGGCTGGTCACTCTCTTGGTGAGTTCTCTGCGCTTGTTGCTGCAGGTGCACTGTCTTTCGAGGATGGTCTGAAGCTCGTGTCACAGCGTGCACAAGCTATGCAGAAGGCTTGTGAGGCTGCACCGTCTACTATGGCTGCCATCATTGGTCTCGCAGATGAAAAGATTGAAGAGATTTGCGCTGGCATTTCAAAGGAGGGAAACATCGTTGTTCCTGCTAACTACAATAATCCTGGTCAGCTCGTTATCTCTGGTAACAAGGAGGCTATTGCTGAGGCTTGCGAAGCTATGAAGGCTGCTGGTGCTAAGCGCGCACTCCCATTGCCTGTAGGTGGCGCATTCCACTCACCACTGATGCAACCTGCTAAGGACGAGTTACAGGCTGCTATTGAAGCTACTACATTCTCTACTCCACGCATACCTGTATATCAGAATGTTGACGCTAAGGCACATACCGATGCTGAAGAGATAAAGCAGAACCTTATAGCACAGCTCACCGCTCCAGTAAAATGGACTTACGAGGTACAGCAGATGATTGCTGACGGAGCTACAGACTTCGTTGAGTGTGGACCTGGCAAAGCTCTTCAGGGTATGATAACAAAGATTGCCAAGGGCATTGAGGGTATCACCATCTCTGGTATCGCTTAAGGTAGGCTCAGAATATTAGTCTCTTCTGACGTTAGAAAGAGACTTAAAGGTAAGGTGTAAGTACTGGATAAGACTGTGTTAACCACATTGCTACCAAGTACTTACACCTTGACAATAAAGTAAACTACAAGATAACGAGACTAATTTACTGACAGCGCATTATACTACTGTGGCGTTTTTTATAACCTACCTTAAATTATACTCATGAACAACAAGATATTATTATATCAAGTTTTTACAAGACTATACGGTAATCGCAACACAACACGCAAGAAATGGGGAACTATTGCCGAGAATGGCTCTGGCAAATTTAATGACTTTGACCAAAAGACATTAAAGCATCTGAAGAAGATGGGATTCTCACATATATGGTATACGGGAGTCATCAGACATGCTACGCAAACTGACTATACAGAATATGGTATTCCCAAACAGCATCCTGCCGTAGTCAAAGGAAAAGCTGGGTCGCCATATGCCATTACTGATTATTATGATGTTGACCCAGATTTAGCTGAGGATGTTGACAACAGGATGAAGGAGTTTGACGCTCTTGTAGCAAGAACTCATAAGGCTGGATTGAAGGTTATCATTGACTTCGTTCCTAATCATGTTGCAAGACAGTACCATTCTATTAACAAACCTGAAGGTACTATCGACTTGGGAGAAGACGATAATACTGACAACGGATTTGACCCACAAAATAATTTCTATTACTGTCCGGGATGTTCGTTCGACCCTATGTTTGACCTCAGAATGGGAGTAAACTCTGAAAAGACGCCAACTAACATACCAGAAGACGAGTATTACGAGTTTCCTGCCAAGGCAACAGGCAACGATCACTTTGATAACCACCCAGGACAGAACGACTGGTATGAGACGGTTAAGCTAAACTATGGCATAGACTACTGGACTGGCATAGGACACTTTGAACCTGTTCCTGATACATGGAAGAAGATGACAGAGATTCTTCTTTATTGGGCAGCAAAGGGTGTAGACGGCTTTAGATGTGACATGGCGGAAATGGTACCCGCTGCTTTCTGGGCGTGGGCTACAGAAAAGGTGAAGTATCGCTATCCAGAGATAATATTTATTGGTGAAGTTTACGACCCGAACCAATATCGCAAATATATCAATTCCGGCTTTAACTATCTATACGATAAGGTGGGAATGTACGACACTATGCGTGCAGCTATATGTGGATATGGGGCTGCAAGAAATATCACTTATGCGTGGCAAAGCACTAACGACATAAAGGACCACATGCTGTACTTC
>CAKQDQ010000229.1 GCA_934229335.1 uncultured Prevotella sp. | reverse complement strand
GTATAAGCGAGTATCAGATCTTGGATATACCCTTACTGTTACTGAGGAGACGAAAGATAAGTTAGCGAAAGAAGGATATGATATTCAATATGGTGCACGTCCTTTGAAAAGGGCTATACAGACTCATATAGAGGATTATATCTGTGAGCGTATTCTCTCTGGAGAGTTAAAGGTTGGAGACTGTATTACAGTATAAAAATCGTATTCTATGTAAAAATAAAAGAGTGGGCAGACTATAAATATTAAGTCTGTCCACTCTTTTTAGGTAGAGCCATACAATATTATTATTTGTATTGATTTACGCGATTGAATGAGGTTATTAAATTTGTGAGTATTGCGAATTTCGCTATTCTTGTTAACGGCATACTTCCTTTGTTGCGAACCTTTCGATTAAACTTTAGCCAGTTTAGCATTTTGTGTTCCTCTATACGGTGGCGTGAAGGTGCACGCCTGTTTTGTTTTACGAATTCTAATAGTATTTCATATTGTTCGTTCCAATGTTCTTCTCTATTCTTTGTCCCTATCATAAGTTATGATGATTTGATGTTTTACATAATTAAAGAAGTGATTTATTTGTTCTGTTTACCAGCCGAATTCTTTCCAACCTACGTCGCGACACCATTCAAGTTGAAACATAGTTGTGTTGATATCACTACCGTTTTCAGTATATACTTCTGTTGGTGCTATCATGCTTAAACCGCCGTAGTAGTCGTATGACAGGCAATCGTCAAATGAGTAGAAGTTAATATCCATTACTGTATCCCATCTCTTGGATAATTGTCGAGCAAAAACTACTTTCTCTAAGTAGGGAAGCCACTCGTCATACGCTTGTTGGGAAGCATTGATTTTTATTATATTTTTTATGTCATGCAGTGTTGGTGTGCGTATAACGCCAGTTTCATTACCTCGGTAATAGTAAATGCACTTATAACGATCTAATGTCAAAGGTGAGGAATTAGAATTATATAAACTGCCAAGTATTCTCTTTGTTGCTTTACATAAGTCTTCTAATCCATTGGTTTTTACTGCGGAGATACATAAGTTACAGTCTTGAGAGTATTGTGATACGATATTCTTTGCTACGCTGTCTTTGGGTGAGCATAACGCACTCATTATATGTTTATAGTTAGCTCCATCAGCTGGCGTCTCCGAGACTGGTGCTATTATGTATTCGGTAGCGTGGCGTAGTTCATAGGCAACCTCTACTGATTGAAAGCAACAGCAATCAAAAAATAAGTATGCCATTTTTATTTTGCTGCCGTTTGCAGCTTTTAGACTATTGAAAGCGGCTGCCATTGATGGGATATTCTGCCATTTAGGGGTAGAAGTAGCAGAATTTTCACCTTCGGCATCATATCCGTATGCATATGTTTTAATTAGGGATGTGGATATTGTGTCCTTTCTTATTAAAGGTCCACTGCCGTGTCCTTCTATTATTGCTGCGTATTCTTCAGAAGGGAAGTTGTTGATTATCCATTGAAGAACATTTCTCATGCTGTCAGCTGAGGTTGTGTAGAAGTCGTTATCATATTGTTTTATCTTCCTTAATTCACCGTTTTGTAAGTGGGCTATGTACGGCTTTTGACCGTTTATATCGGCAAAGACGATTAGTCTACAGTCTGATGGCATATCTTTAGAACCAGCTACCATTTCGGCAATATCGTCTGATAGTGTTGAGGATAGGTTGTTGTCAGCTGTGACATAGGCAATGATTGTACGTCGACCAAGAGCCATAGGAAGGGTCGTATTATCCCTATTATTATCATTGTCTGATGTAGAATCGTTTTCAGAAGCGCACGCACATAATAGTGCAAAGGTAATGGTAAAGAGTAAGACGTGGTATGTTCTTTTCATTATGTTCTCTTATTTAATGGGTATATTTATTCGTTAATAGCACCGCAGTATGGACATTTTCCTTTACTTCTAATTCGCTTACCACAGTTGCCGCACACATAATGTTGACTAAAATGTTTTATATAGCGCGAGATGGCAAACCACCAGTATGCAATAAGTAATAGATAGCCTATGTAATATAAGGTGCTAATAGAGAAAACAATATATATAACAGCGCAGAAGCCTATCAGACCAGATAGGTAAAGTATAGAGTCTTCAAAGTTCAAATGATGCCTTGTGTCTTCTATTGCTGCGACTCCTATTATCAGCATTGCCCATACGCTTGAGATGAATATGCTAAGTATAATTGGCATTTGAAATGGATTTAAGGATGGGTGGTAATAGAAATGACGCCATATGTCAGCTCCAAACATTTGTAAGGAGGCATAGAATGTTGCAGAAGTGGCAACTGTGATACATAATAGTGTAGGGTAGAAGCTTGGAATGTCCCTAAAGTGTACTAATGGTGCCTGTCTACGTTGAACCATACGGATTATGTATGCAGCTCCGATTAGTACTACTATTATCATGCAGAGTAATACATGCGTATCGCTGAACATCATTATTATTTGTGAGATGGGGTCGGTAGGAACGACACACGGAAGTAATTC
>CAKQDQ010000228.1 GCA_934229335.1 uncultured Prevotella sp. | reverse complement strand
CTCTTCGTTCTGCAGGCGGTTGTTAAAGATAAACGCTTCTTGCTGACTGGCGTTCATGGCACGCTGTGTCTCTAATTTATTAATGTCGTTTTTACGGGTGTAGAGTGCCCCAATGTTCCATGACATTGATACACCTCCCACTAACAATGCATCGTTAACCAAAGGAGAAACGTTAGTGTGAATTATACCAACGCCAAACAAACTGATGGTAGATCGGAGCTGGCTGTCAAGCAGTTTACGCTGTGCATCGAGAGATTTGCTAACGGAAGCGTAATATTGCAGTTCTGGTCGGGCTACGCTTTGCCTGCCATTATAAGGAGATACTATGGGTTTCTCTAACCTCTCGTTTTCTGTTAGTTCCTTACCTATAAACACTCCGAGCATCCTTATGTATGCCTTTCTCGACTCTTGCAAAGTCTCTTCTTGTTGCTTTGCCTTTAGTTGCTCTACAAGGATGGCGTCAAGGTCGCTTTGGTTGGCAATACCGCCAGCCATCATGGTGCGTATTGTCTGTTCACTTGTATATAGGTCTTGTCGTAACAATGCGTTTTGCGTCAACTGTTCGTCAAGCAATAGTATTCCGAAATAGATGTTGTCAATACGCTCATTTATAGAATACATGGAGACGTTGAGTTGTTGTTTCTGCATCTCGCTGTTAGCATTAGCGACCACTCTTTGTGCCGCTATCATACCACCGTCATACACGCTCTGTTGTATTGTAACCGAAGCGTTCGCAGCCCAGTTCTTCATATCAATGCCTATGCGCTCCGTAATGGCGTTGGTTTTTATGATATCGGTGAAGGCGTAAGCCCCAGCAGTAACACTAACCTTTGGCAACCAGCCCTTTACGGCATTGTCAAGAGTAAAGGCGCGACTTTGTTCTATTAGGTGATACTGCTTGATTGTAGGATAATTGTCATGTGCCATCTGGCGACAGACGCTCAAAGAAAGTGATGAGTTGTCCGTCTTCTCCTTCTGAATGACAGTGACCTGTGTCTCTGTCGCACCTTTTACGGTAGTGCAAAGAGGTATGGTCAGTATAAAAAAAAGATATTTGTTCATACTAATATTTTTTGTTTCTGCTGCAAAATTAATGTTTATCCCTTTAACCTACGTTACCTATAGTAATCAAGAAATGTTCTTTTTGTTCGAAAATAACGTAAATAGAGCAGAATATTAGAAATCTTTATTATCTTTGCATTTATTATAATACAAAAAGAACATTATAACGAACATATATGAAACAGCCTCATTTGTTGACGTTACAAGAGATGTATAATGTGTACAGCAAAGCGCATAGCTTCCCCAGTAAGTATTTCTTTAAGGATGGTTTTGGAGTATGTCTCAATATGAGTAATTTCTTTCAACCCTTTATTAATAAAGACCATACTCCTTGTCTGCTTGGAGATTATCGCTTTGGATATGTTAAAAAGGGAAGCATGCGTGGCATAATAAACCTGCAAGAATATCGCATTACCGCAGGACAGGCAGCATTTGTTACTCCAGGAACCATTGTGGAACCGCTGGAAATGAGTGACGATTTAATAATAGAAGGAATGGGAGTGCCAAGCGATATGTTTCATTTGGCACATTCTGGCAAACTACCTGAATTATTAAATGGTAAACAAAAAAATGGTATTCTTGCTATAATAGAGCAAGAAAGCAGATTGCTTGACAATATGTTTATAATGCTTTGCGAGACATGTATGACTTTAGAACGTTCTAAAGAGGAAGAGATAAAAGATGTAAATGGTGATAACGAAAGGGATATATCCGCCAAAGAGCTGGTTATAAATAACATGATTGTCACAATAACATCTTACTACAATAGTCTTTTTGCTCAATATAAACCAGCAATATCGGTTAATAGTCATACGGCAAAAGGCGTCTTTGATAGGTTTATTCAGTTGGTAAACACCCACTGTGCGGAGCAAAGGCAACTATCGTTTTACGCAGATAAGATTTGTCTTACGGAGAGGTATCTCGGTACTGTGATACGACAAACAAGCGGAATTACGGCAAAGGAATGGATAGACAAAGCCGTTATTACGGCTGCTAAGGTGAAGTTACGGCATGAGAACAGCTCTATCGCTAACATATCCGAACAACTGCACTTTGCTAATCCCAGCTTCTTCTGTAAGTATTTCAAACGGTTGGTAGGCTGTACACCGCAAGAATATCGCGATGGTGTAAATGTCTCTAAATCCGTTTAGAATATTATTACTGTCAGTCTCCTACGTGTTTGTCTATTCTTCTATGTCCGTAACCATAGAAATGGCTTTCATGAAACGGTGGCTTATGGTTTCAAGCATGGCGACATTCATGCGAGTAGCATTACTGAACGAGTGTTTGCCATAGACCTTAATGATACTGTTAAGAAACAGTTTGCGTGCTCTATGGAAAGGCTTTACGACGAAAGGAAGCTCTTGAGCGTTAAAGTTCATGCAGTCAATAAGCATATTTCCTTCAATCGAAGCTATCTTTATTAGCCCTATATGAGCCAACCATTGACGTATTTTATTATA
>CAKQDQ010000227.1 GCA_934229335.1 uncultured Prevotella sp. | reverse complement strand
GGCAACTACATGACGTTGCAGGCAGCGGTAGACGCTGTGCCAGAGGGTGAGTCTGCTACAATATCTGTAATAGACGGCACATGGAGTAAACCTAATATACCAAAGACTAAAAAGATAAAAATAGTCAAGTATAGTAGTGTCGTAATAAAGTAGGGGGCACACAGGTTCTACAGCTTACGGTAATGGCAGATTCCATAAATAATCATACAAAATATCAATGGCTATGAAACAGTATCAGACTTTAATCTCATCATGTGTTATTGCCGCCAGTCTTATTATCGCAGGAATAGAGCTGCGTAGCGGCATTGTTCGCTTTAAGGCGATGGATAGGAGCGTAATGGTAAAGGGATTGGCAGAAAAAGAGGTCAAGGCAGATAAGGTTATCTGGCCGTTGGTATATAAGGAACTTGGAAGCGACCCTTCTGAGATGTATGAAGTATTGGAGCGGAAAAATAACAAAGTCATCGCTTTCTTGAAAGCTGGTGGGGTAAGGGACGATGAGATAAGCGTAAACCCTCCTGTTATTTCCGATAGACAGGCAGACAACTATGGTAATGAGATAATGAACTATCGCTACAAGGCGACGAGTGTTATTACCGTTACCTCTTCAGATGTAGACAAGATAAGGCTGTTAATGCGTCGTCAGGCAGAGTTGATGAGGCAGGGCATAGCACTTGTGAGCGAAGACTATGGTGGCAATGCGGTAACTTACGAGTTTACGGGACTAAATAAGATAAAGCCGCAGATGGTGGAAGAGGCTACCAAGAAAGCGAGGGAGACGGCAATAAAGTTTGCGGAAGACGCTGAGAGCACTTTAGGAGGTATAAAGAGTGCTCAGCAGGGACAGTTTTCCATAGAGAACCGTGACGCTACCTCACCATATATAAAACGTGTAAGAGTGGTGACAACGGTAGAATATTCATTGGAATAAGACAAGTATCTCGCAAGTATTCGGGGGGGGGGAATTATAGGACCACCCTTCATAGAATATCATAATAAAAAAAAATAAGTAAAAATGTTATTCGATCAGATTTCAAAAGACATCGTTGCAGCGATGAAGGCAAAGGATGCGGTAAGACGCGACGCTTTGCGTAATGTGAAGAAAGTTTTTCTTGAGGCAAAGACTGCGCCAGGAGCAAATGACGAGTTGTCGGATGCTGATGCGCTTAAGATTATACAGAAGTTGGTAAAGCAGGGCAAGGATGCCGCAGACATCTTTGTGCAGCAAGGTAGGCAGGACTTGGCAGACGCTGAGTTAGCCCAGGTTGCCGTCTACTCAGACTATCTGCCAAAGCAGTTGTCAGAAGAAGAGATAGCAGCAGAAGTAAAGACAATAATAGAAGAGTTAGGAGTGACCTCAATGAAGGAAATGGGAAAAGTAATGGGTGTCGCTACTAAGAAACTTGCTGGTAAAGCAGACGGTAAAGCGGTAAGCGCTTGCGTAAAGAAACTGTTGGCATGAGTGAATATAACACCTATACCCTTGCTAATGGATTAAGGATAATACACCTCCAGCAGCAAGGTGACGTGGTTTATTGTGGGTATGCCATAAAAGCAGGCTCACGCAACGAGACATTGACGGAAGAAGGATTGGCACACTTTTGTGAGCACGCTACTTTTAAGGGCACAATTCATCTTTCGTCAATGCAGATTATAAATGCGTTAGAGAAGGTAGGTGGAGAGCTTAACGCTTATACCGCTAAGGAGGAAACGGTATATTATACCACGATATTAAAACGTTATTTTAATAGAGCGGTAGACACCCTTACAGAAATGGTGTTTTACAGCACATACCCTCAGGAAGAGTTAGATAAGGAATGTGAGGTGGTATGTGACGAGATTGACAGTTATAGAGATAATCCCGCAGAATTGATATATGATGATTTTGAAAACAGAATGTTTCAGAATCACCCATTAGGACACAATGTCTTGGGGAAGAAAGAAACCGTGCGTAATTTTAGTACTGTAGATTGTCAATCATTTACAAAACGGCATTATACACCCGCCAATGCTGTTTTTTATGTTTTAGGCGACGTTAATTTCTCTCTCCTCGTTAGGAGAATAGAAAGGTTACTGCATGATGTTCCAGTAGCGGCTACCCCCAGTAAGACAGTTGGTAAAGCCAATACGGTAGAGTGGGGGCATGACGTTAATGTGGTTACTCCACGACAGCCAGAGTTGTGTGATGATAGTCAACAGACTCACCAGAGCCATGTGATGACAGGACTTGTCTTTTGCCGAGACATAGAGCGTTGGCGTTATCCTTTATTCTTAGTAAACAATATGCTTGGCGGTCCGAGTATGAACTCAAGGCTCAATATAGCCCTGAGAGAGAAAAGAGGACTGGTATACTCAGTAGAGAGCATAATGACATCGTACAGCGACGCGATGCTGTGGAGCGTCTATTTCGGTTGCGACAAGACAGACGTGAACAGATGTCGGAAGCTTGTAGACTCACAGATAGAACGTTTCCGTAAGTATCCGTTAACAGCCAATACATTAAAGGCGGCAAAGATACAGTTGAGTGGGCAGATGGTATTAGCAGCGCAGCAGAAAGAAAACTTCGCTATAG
>CAKQDQ010000226.1 GCA_934229335.1 uncultured Prevotella sp. | reverse complement strand
GTTTTATTCTTACAGGATAATACATTGTCTCATGTTTTAAGGCTGACAGCTGATTGTCCATTATATTATTGGTAATATGAAGTCGATCAAGCTCTACCTGTGTTTTCTTCGTGTCTTCCTCCAATGCCTGTCTCTTAGTCAAGGCGTCACGTTTCAACTTGATGATGTGCCTTAGATATGTAAACCAGAATATAGGTATCAAACACAGCAGCAAGAACACCATTACAACGATAGAAATGTTTGCCCAATACTCGTTTCTCTCCATCTTTTCACAATACATTGCTATTGACGAGTCAGACGTATATTCCTTATACAAATTCGTATAGTAGTAGTTAAAGTAGGCATATTTATCCCACTGATGCAAAGCAAGGGCAGCAACAGCTGTCTCATTGTAGAGCGAGAGTCGTATACCCACATCTATCTTGGGGTTGTGTTTTACTATCGCGTAGCAAGAATCCGCATAAAGCATCGCCTCGGTGTACCTGCCGTCAACATTACATTTATATAACGAGTCGCAATATCGTGCAGCGGTTGCCTCTATATCCTTAACGGTCGTACCTTTCGCATAAGTGGCGATGCTACTTAGTGATAACACAACGCCCAATAATTTTACTGCTAAAGGAATACGAAACAACACCTTCGTACCTTTACCCAAAACAGAGTATGCCTTTATATCACAAACAGAAAATAATGAAGAAATCTTGCGATAGCGATCTATTATACCTCTACAGTTTACTAATCCAAAGCCATGCGAAGTATTATCAGTACTATCCTTTATTATCTTATACTCAAAAAGATGGGTCACCTGTTCTTCTGTCATTCCTCTACCAGTATCTTCTACTGATATCTCTGCATAACGCTGTTCTCTATTTTCTTCACAGGTTACAGTAATTGTGCCCTTTGTCTCTATAGCTTTTCTTGCATTGTCTATCAAGGTATTTATTATAAACAACGTTAATGTTCTATCTGCCTTGACCTTAATATCTTCCGAGTTATTACATAGCTCAAACGTTATGCCTGATGAGGCAAGGCTGCGAGTGTTCTTGACGACTACATCTGTTATTTCTTTTAACACGAATGTCTCTATGCGTGGTTGGATGATTCCCTTTCTCATTTTTATCCATTGCGTCACCATCTGGTTTTGCCTGTCTATCTCATCGGCAAGTTCTTTCGCATATTCATAATCATGTTTATTTATCGCTATAGCCATTCTGTCAATAAGAGGAACCATGCCCACAACAACAGAAAGTCGTGCACGTTGCTCTACCGCAGACCGCATTGCATTCGAAAGCTGTAACTGCTTCGACTGTAGCAGCTCCTGCATTTCTTCGACCTCTTCTCCTTCTATCTGACTTTGTTTCTCTTTTTTCTTTCTTACGTGTGTCAAGAATACAGTAACTATGCCCAACAACACAAAAATTACAGCAGCTATCAGAACAAGCGTCCACAGTTTAGTTGACGATTCCTTTAAGGCTATGCCTCTGGCTTCTAACTCTCTATCCTGCCTTGTGCTATCCTGTAGGTCCAAATATTCATTTCTATACACATCACTATTGTGCTTGCTACCAACCGCAGCATAAGCCAGTGACAACTGCTCACTTATTGTAGCCCGCAAGTCTGGCATGGAGTCTATAGCAGGATTGGCAAGAGCCATATTTAGGCATTGTATTGATTGAGCAGCATCTCCTAATTTGAAATAGCACTTAGCAAGTCCCAACCATGCTTGTGCCGTATAGTAAGGTTGGTTTAGTTTCAAAAATAAAGATAGCGAACGGTCGGCAAGGTTGCCTGCTAAAAGGCTGTCAGGAACATTATCCTCGTTTATGTATCTTATAGAAGCTCTATCGGATTCATTTGCCAAAGACGCTATACTGTCATTTAGGAAATACATGCTGAGCACAAGCATATATTTTCCTTTATACAGGTCATCATGCAAACGTGATGATAAAATATATCCCTGAATAAGGTAGTCGTATCCTCGAAGTATTGTTTCCTTGTTCTTATTTATCAGGTATGGTCTATAATGTACCTTTCCTTGATGATACAAAAAGTTTAGCCAAAGTGTTGTGTCGCTATATAGGTTTATCGTGGTATTTGATGCCAAGTCATACATAACGTGATATGCATCATAGTGTTTTCCTATCTGTGACAAATAGTCAGCATAGGCAAACGCCAGTCCACTCCGTGCTCTGGTAAGCAATCTGACCTCATGACTGTTTAGGGTACGTGAGTCTGCATACTTTGCAATGATTTTCTCCGCATTATATTTATGAAAATAGAATTCACGGTTGCTCGCCATAACTCTGCAACTGTCCATCATTCTTACTTCCGATAATGCCACTGATATAGCGTCTGCTCTCCGTGTGCTACTACGAGTATTGCTTACACAAGAACACACCAAGACCAGTAAAAACAAAAAACTCCACAGGAGAGTGTATCGTCCCATGGAGTTTCTATTATTTAGATTATTATGAACGTGCTGCTTCACAGTAGCCAAGAGCTTCTTTACATTTATCTGTAATGTACTGCCAATCACCAGCCTTTACCTTGTCCTTAGGGAAGAGCTTAGAACCCATACCTACAC
>CAKQDQ010000225.1 GCA_934229335.1 uncultured Prevotella sp. | reverse complement strand
AGGAGACTCGAACTCCCACGTCACAATTGACACTACCCCCTCAAAGTAGCGCGTCTACCAATTCCGCCACCTCTCCAGAAGTTCTCGCTATTTTGTAGCTTTCAAGTCATTTCTGAATTGCGAGTGCAAAGGTAGTAATGTTTTGTTAATTGTGCAAATATTTTTGCGACTTTTTTGTAAAAATCAACGTTTTAGGTCTAAAGTTCTGAAATAATATCTTTTTTTTCTAAGGTAAGAAGTCTTATTTTCTTGCATTTTGTTTCTTTTAGGTCTTTGTTGGCATTTTACTTCGGGATAGATTTTTTTTCATTATAAGCCCCTATAAATAGGTATTGTGTAGATAAAAGTTTTTGCTTAACTTTGCATCCGCCTTTGTCTTCGTTCCTTAAGATTTGCTTGTTTGTATACTTAAGGGTGCAAGTAAATGGCAAATATTATTAGAAAACAAAAAACGTAAAATAAAAATGAATAGAACAATTTATCCATTTCGAACCATTATTTCTTTCTTATTGGTTCTCTTTACAATGCCTTTGGGTCATGCTCTGATGATATTGATGGAGCATACCATGTCTGATACCGTGTTGCACTATAGTGCCTTCCTCATGGGTGCAGTTGGTTTTTTGCTTGCAGTGGTTGGTGTGTTCGTGAAGGGTGATACACGTCAGACATTGTTTGGTTTATTCGGAAGTTTGTTGTTTTGGACGGGTTGGGTAGAGTTTCTTTTTGCATACTATGCCCAGCGTTATGGCGTGCATTGCGACCTTGTTGGCGATGGCGTAGTGCAGACCACGACCACTTATGTTGGTGGAATAGGGGTCAGTCATGAGTTCTTAATCAATGGCACTCCACTTGCCGACTACTCTCGTGCTGTGTTAAAATCAATTCGTGGCAGTCGCCCAGAGTATCTCATCATGCCGTCATCATTTGGCTTCTTTATGATGTTCGCCTTGGTTTACGTCTTTAGTGTGCGTACAGGTTGCAGTGCTATCAACTGGTGTCAGAAGCAGCTGTTCCGTGGAAAGCGTGACATCGTGGTTGTGCGTCCCATGACGCGTCATGTCAGTATAGTGACATTTATGGAGCTAACTACTATGATGTGGTTCTCATATCTGCTACTTATGTTCTGCTACGATCCCGTCTTCCTTGGCGACTCCCACCCATTGACCCTTCTTCTCGCGTTATTGTGCGCGGTAGGTTCCGTGTTTATGTTCCGCAGAGAGCTACGTTTGCAGGGGTGGGGGGCTAATATCCGTATGGCTATAGCCACCGTCATCGTCTTTTGGACGGCAGTTGAGGTGATAGCTCGTAATCGTCTTGTGTCAGAGATATGGCTTGACCCTATGGGGCATATTGTGGAGATGTCATCGCTTCTTGCAGCCTTTGTTCTTCTTCTTGCTTACCTTTTTCTTAGGGTTGTCAAGCGCGGGAAGTAATGTCTCCGTCACTTTTATCGCTTCGTCAGCACGGTCGATATTGAGAATATGATGCTCTTTCGCACCATTGTAGGTATAACCACATTCCGCATTTCCCATTAGTTAGGAAATAGCGGAATGTTTTTTTATTGGTTGATTCTATAAACCCTAATGTGCAAGCCATGTTTATTGCACTTTACTCATAAACTTCTCAGCGTTGATAATAAAGCGCAAGTGTTCGCCTTCGCCTATTACGCCGTTTTCGTCAGATGCCGTCACCTTAAACTTCAGTTTTCTCCCATCCACCTCTACCAGTTCTGCGGTAGCCGTGATGGTATGTCCTACGCCAGTAGGCTTGAGGTGCGAAGAGGCTATGTGTCCGCCTACGGTGCTCTGTCCGTCTTCTAACTCTCCGCTAACCGCCAGCATGGCAGCGTTCTCCATCAATGCCATCATTACTGGGGTGCCTAATACTCTGAGGTCGCCACTGCCTACATTACAGGCAAGGTGTTTCTCTTCTACAGTCAGTGTACTTGTGTGTGTTAATCCTGTTTGCATATATATATAATGTAATAAGGTGTAAAAAATGTTTGGGTGTTATCAGTAACAAAAAAGTCGGAATCGTAATCAACGGTTCCGACCTTTCTGTTTCTTGAGTTTATTCCTCGTATCCGTTAGGGTTATTCTTCTGGAAGTTCCATGAGTCGCGGCACATATCCTCTATGCCGTACTGAGCCTCCCATCCTAATTCTGCCTTAGCCTTAGCTGGATTACAGTAACACGTAGCGATGTCACCTGGACGACGTGGTTTGATAGAGTATGGCACCTTCAAGCCATTAGCCTTTTCAAACGCCTTAACCACGTCGAGTACAGAGTATCCGTGACCCGTACCGAGGTTGTATATAGCCAGTCCTGCGTTGCGCTCTATAGCCTTCAATGCAGCTACATGACCTGCGGCGAGGTCGCAAACGTGAATGTAGTCGCGAACGCCAGTACCGTCAGGAGTATCGTAGTCATTGCCAAACACGCCTAACTCCTTACGTATGCCGATAGCGGTTTGAGTGATGTAAGGCATCAGGTTGTTAGGAATGCCGTTAGGATTCTCGCCAATCAGTCCGCTCTTGTGTGCGCCGATAGGGTTAAAGTAGCGCAGCAGTACCACGTTCCACTCCTTATC
>CAKQDQ010000224.1 GCA_934229335.1 uncultured Prevotella sp. | reverse complement strand
ATATATCTCAGTGTGTCATCTGGAAGGAATTGAGAATAATACGGTACTCATAGACTCTGTGTCAAAACGTTACTCTGAATGTGGTATTCGCATAGGTGCGCTTATAACAAAGAATAAAAAGATTCGTCAAGCTGTAATGAAGTTCTGTCAAGCTCGTCTGTCTCCACCGCTTATTGGACAGATAGTAGCGGAAGCGTCGCTTGATGCCCCAGAGGAATATATGAGGGATGTTTACGATGAATATGTAGAGCGTAGAAAAGTGCTGATAGATGGGTTGAATAGAATACCAGGAGTATATTCGCCTATTCCTATGGGCGCATTCTACACAATGGCGCAGCTTCCTGTTGACGATGCAGAGAAGTTCTGTAGATGGTGTCTGGAGGAGTTCTCTTATGAAGGAGAAACGGTGATGATGGCACCAGGAGCGGGTTTCTATACTACCCCAGGAGCTGGAATAAATCAAGTGAGAATAGCTTACGTACTGAAGAAGGATGATCTGGAAAGAGCTTTGGTGGTATTGAGAAAAGCTCTGGAGGAATATCCAGGACGAGTAAAGGAGTAAATGGCATTACCTTTTTATATAGCGCGACATCTATATGCTGGCGGAAACCCATCGCAAAAGGCAAGCCGGCCAGCAATAAAGATAGCTATGCTGGGAATAGCGATAGGCATAGCTACGATGATTGTGTCCATTAGTGTGGTCTTGGGTTTCAAACACACAATACGTGATAAGATTACAGGATTCGGAAGCCATATAGTTGTGTCTAACTATATGACACTGCAAACTACGGATCAGACGCACCCGATAAACGCTAACGACTCTCTCGTGAAAGCGGTGAAGGGAATACATGGTGTGGAGCATGTACAGAGATATTCGCTAAAACAAGGAGTGTTAAAGACGGATACGGAATTCTTGGGCGTCATGTTCAAGGGATTAGCGGAGGATTATGATACTGCTTTTATTGCCAACAACTTGATAGAAGGTGCGATGCCTAAGTTTAGTGCAGAGAAAAGTACAAGAAAACTGTTGGTGTCTAAGAGTATGGCGGATAAGCTGAGGCTTTCTGTGGGAAGTAGGGTGTTCGCGTATTTCTTGGGGGACGAGGATGTAAGAGTGAGACCTTTTACTGTTGCTGGCATTTATCAGACGAATCTTGCGAAATATGACGACGTGATGTGTTTCGCGGATTTATATACTGTCTCAAAACTGAATGGTTGGCAGATTGAACCAGAAGAGAAAACGTATGAGGTAACAGGACTGGAGGTCGGCACAACTGACTTTGATAGTATATCATACGTAGAGGAACGTTTTATTGATAAAATAAACAAAACGGTAGATTCTGATCAACATCCATTGACAACGGCAACGATACAGGAGATGTCTCCACAGATATTCTCGTGGTTAGACTTGCTGGATTTGAATGTGTGGATAATACTTGCGCTAATGGTTTGCGTGTCTGGCTTTACGATGGTAAGCGGACTGCTCATTATCATCCTTGAACGTAGTGCCATGATAGGGTTACTGAAAGCTTTGGGAGCACGTAATTCTTTGATAAGAAGAACTTTTAGATGGCTCGCACTGTTTATAGTGTTGCGAGGAATGTTTTGGGGGAACGTGTTAGGTATCGGTGTGTGCTTGTTGCAGCAGTATACAGGGGTCGTAACGCTTGACCCCGTGACGTATTATGTATCGCAAGCACCAGTGGAATTAAATGTACCGTTGATATTCCTACTAAATGTTGTGACGCTTATCATTACCGTGGCTGCACTCGTGTTGCCAAGTGCACTTGTGTCAACAATACATCCGTCTCGTTCAATGCGTGCGGAGTAATAATGTGAAAAGGAAAGTGATATAAAAAGACTCTACTTATTTGCGTTATTCATAAAAAAATAGTAATTTTGTGACCAAAAATATAAAATAAAAAGTATATAAGTCGAAATGAGTAAGAAATTTGCTGAACATAAGGGGCTTGACCTTGTGAAAACCAACGAGCAAGTACTTGCATACTGGGAAGAGAATGATGTCTTTCATAAAAGTATTGATGAGCGTGAAGGACAGCCTAAATTCGTGTTCTTTGAGGGACCACCGTCTGCTAATGGACACCCTGGTATACATCATGTGATGGGACGTACTATTAAGGATACGTTCTTGCGTTACAAGACAATGAAAGGGTATCAGGTACATCGTAAGGCTGGTTGGGATACACACGGACTGCCGGTGGAATTGTCAGTAGAGAAGTCTCTCGGTATAACCAAAGAGGATATAGGTAAGAAAATTTCTGTTGACGACTATAATGACGCGTGTCGTAAGAACGTGATGATGTACACCGACGAGTGGACTCAGTTGACTAATAAAATGGGTTACTGGGTTGACTTGGAGCATCCTTATATTACGTATGACAATAAGTACATTGAGAGTCTATGGTATTTGCTAAAGCAACTCTATAATAAGAATTTGCTATATAAGGGATATACTATACAGCCATATTCTCCTGCTGCAGGTACAGGCTTGTCATCGCACGAACTAAATCAGCCAGGTTGCTATCGTGACGTTAAGGATACTACTGTAACAGCGCAGTTCCGTGTTACTGACGCAGAGAAAGTAATAGGTGGTGTTAGTGGAGAAGCTGTTTATGC
>CAKQDQ010000223.1 GCA_934229335.1 uncultured Prevotella sp. | reverse complement strand
AATCGTGGCTCGGCAGTCTGAAGGAGTCGCCAAGTTTCATCAAGACCACCTTGATGGATGTGAAAAAGGCAACGTCCATTCTCACGCAGAGAATTGACGAAGTGTCTTTGGAAATGAAGGAGCAACAGAGTGAGGATGTTGCAGCTTCGGTATCGGATAAAAAAGGATGCGAAGGACATGAAGCAATCAGTATCATCAGGCGATAATGTACAGACTGAGGTAGAAGAGGAAAAAGTCGCAAGATCTGCGTTTCGTCGATAGCAAGCCAATCTGTGGTAAACAAACAGAAATCCAAGATGCGCACATATAATATATTGTGTAGGCATCTTGGATTTTTGTGGATAATTTCATAGCGGGGAAACCATGCAATGTTGCTGCTGATGAGCTTGCTGTCCATACGTACCACACGCCCTGACACCTTGTATGATTTTACTTGGACGGCAGTGAGTTTCTTAAAGCACACCTCAAAGAGGTTTGTGTGACTCTCACTCTTGCCCTCATAATCACATATCATCGCACGGAAAAGATAGTAAGAAGCCGTAGACGGGCACTCGTCATCCAGACTGAAGAGTCCAAGAGCCTTGCGCCATAGCAGGTTGTAGCGGCAGCTCTCAAACAACTGTTCGTCAGAACAGCCGGCACCCTCCTTCAGAATGTTCATTGCAACAAGGTGACGGATATGCTTGGTGGGCGCACCGGACTCTTTGGCTGTATACAATGGACGAAAGACTTCTTCGTCAATCTTGGAAGTCACATTGCGATAGAATTGGCTGTGCCACGCCAATTCGTCATCATACTGCTTGCTTTCACGCTTGCACATGAGGTCAGACGGTGTTGAGAAGAGTCTCAACTGCTTATTTGTACTTGATTTCTTGAACATTTTTTCTTCTTTAATGACTTTACAAATATAGCAAAAATTCTCCAGATTACAAAGTTTCAAAGAGCGATAGTTGAATGTAATAACAAAGTATTAACAATGGTCGGCTTGCCGACTTTTTAGAGTAAACTCAATTTTTCTTCTAAAATTTACAGTCTCATTTTATTGTAAACTAACCTCACAAAATCGTAAACTTTTTGTAAAATGATTTCTCCATGTCCATCTTTTATTGAAACTTGCACTTATTGAATAAAATAAAGGCAAGTACCTAATCTTTAAGTACTTGCCTCTTATTTAACTAATTATCAGCATTCAAGGTCTATTCCTCTACAGCGGCCTGTGCCGCAGCAAGGCGTGCGATAGGAACACGGAATGGAGAACAAGATGCATAGTTCATGCCAACCTTAGCGCAGAATTTTACAGAAGATGGTTCACCACCATGCTCACCACAGATGCCCGTACGAAGATCAGGGCGTGTAGCACGACCATTCTCTACAGCCATCTTAATTAGCTGACCAACACCTTCCTGGTCGAGAACCTGAAATGGGTCTACCTTCAAAATCTTCTTCTCCATATATGCAGGTAAGAAGGAAGCAATGTCATCACGAGAATAACCGAAGGTCATCTGAGTAAGGTCGTTGGTACCAAAAGAGAAGTATTGCGCTTCTTTCGCTATCTGACCAGCGGTAAGGGCAGCACGAGGAATCTCTATCATTGTACCGATTTCGAACTCTACCTCTATACCATTCTCTTCGAACACCTCCTTGGCGGTATCGAGAATGACACTCTTCTGTTGTTTGAGTTCTTGAACAGTACCGATGAGTGGAACCATAATCTCAGGACATGGGTTAAAGCCTTCTTTCTTTAACTGGCAAGCGGCACCGAGTATGGCACGTGTCTGCATGGCAGTTATCTCAGGGAAGGTGATGCCGAGACGGCAGCCACGATGACCAAGCATAGGGTTATTCTCCGCCAGAGAGTTAACACGTTTTCTTATCTCCTGAACGCTAACTCCCATCTCCTTAGCCATTGTAGCCTGACCGGCTTCATCGTGTGGTACGAACTCATGGAGCGGTGGATCAAGCAGACGTATGTTAACATGACAACCGTCCATAGCCTTAAGGATGCCATAGAAGTCAGCCTTCTGATAAGGAAGGAGTTTCGCAAGAGCCTTCTCGCGTCCTTCTACGCTATCAGCAAGTATCATCTCGCGCATAGCGACGATCTTCTGGTCATCGAAGAACATATGTTCTGTACGTGTCAGGCCAATACCTTTCGCACCGAACGCACGAGCGACCTCTGCATCGTGTGGAGTGTCAGCGTTGGTACGTACCTCCATCTTAGTATATTTATCACAGAGGTCCATGAGTTCCTTGAAGTCACCAGAGAGTTCTGCCGCCTTTGTCTCTATCTGTCCTGCGTATACCTGACCTGTTGTACCGTTGAGCGAAATGTAGTCACCCTCCTTATACACATTGCCATCAATCTCTACAGTCTTAGCCTTATAGTCAACATTTATGGCTCCAGCACCGGATACGCAACACTTGCCCATGCCACGAGCGACTACGGCAGCGTGAGATGTCATACCACCACGAGCAGTAAGAATACCCTCCGCAGCAGACATACCAGCAAGGTCTTCTGGCGATGTCTCAATACGCACCATTATAACCTTGTGTCCATCTTCATGCCATGCCTGTGCATCATCAGCATGGAACACAATCTGACCGCAAGCGGCACCTGGTGATGCAGGGAGACCCTGTGTGA
>CAKQDQ010000222.1 GCA_934229335.1 uncultured Prevotella sp. | reverse complement strand
GGAAGGAGTAGACAGAAACCGCTACGACATCATTGCAGGCAATATGATGATGCTCGGACGTGATCTCTCTGCCTTTATGACCTACGACGACATTGCCAGCACAGAGTTCTTGGCTTCATTACCAATGGTTGACGCCAACAAAATAGGATGCATGGGCTGCTCTATGGGTGCCTACCGCGCATGGATGTTGTCTGCATTATCTGACAGAATAAAGGTGGGAGTATCTATCTGCTGGATGATTACCACTGACGCACAACTGACAAAACGTTTCGGAAGAAAGGAGAACGGTGGTTTCGCTAACTGTATTCCAGCCCTCAGACAGTATCTTGATTATCCGCACATAGCATCACTCGCCTGCCCCAAACCGATGCTGTTCATCAATGGTATGCAGGACAAACTCTTTCCTATACCAGGCGTAAAAGATGCATATGAAGAAATGCACAAGGTGTGGAAAAGCCAAAAGGCAGACGAGAATCTTGACACGGAGTTATGGGATATACCACATTCGTGTGGGATAAAGGCACAAGAGAAGACATTAGATTTTTTGGAAAGAAACCTTAAGTGATAATTACGTAGATATATTGCCAAAAAAAGCTAACAGTAATTACCGTTGAAATTTTAAAAAGCAAATGGCGAAGAGCAACAGGAACTTATTCCCTACTCTTCGCCATTTTTATGTATTGATAGTAAAAAAAATTAGTCTTCCAACTGATAGAGGCGGACTGTAGAATTAAGACCTGACGGCATTGGCGTCCATGTGTCGTACTTATTCTTCTTGTACTTAATGTCTACAACGTTAATCTCCTCAAACTTACGCCACTCAACGTTCTTGCGATCCAAGTCGGCTATGCGGTTTGCAGGGAGGTTAGTTACCTCTATGCGGATGTTGTTGTCGCCCTCATGAAGCACAGAACCGTCCACACGTAATACGTATGGTACACTCCATGCACACCCTACATACTGTCCGTTAATATACACACGAGCACTCTCACGAACATCACCAAGGTCTATAGCCCATGTACCACTAAGCGTCTTCGCTACGTTTTTATTCCTCTTCGTTGGCTTTTTAGCAGACATGCCTATACGGAACGATGTCTCGTAGACGCCAGTGCCCATCGTCACCTTAGCCGAGTCGTTGTCAAGTGTCTCCCATGTTTGCAACTTTCCTATATTGAAAGTGCCATCAACCTTTGGTGCTTCCTCCATGAATGACAATTTCCAACCGTCCTTTACGTCTATAGACGTTCCTTGCTTCTCACGCATAAGCATCTTTTCCGTAGTCTCAACAGCACCAAACGCTGTAGTGTCCGACACGAGAATCATCGACTGACCTGAGCGCATAGCTATGCGTATACCATCATTTGAAGTCTCCGCTGCATACCACTTATTTTCCAATGGATTATACCACACCGGATTCTTCATATCTTTAGCCATACGAGCATAACCGTCTATGTCGTTAGGTGTGAGGTTAGCCATGAAGTAACCGTAGGTATTCCCCATACGGCGACGTATCATCTTCATGCCAAAACGTGTTTTCACCTCCTCTGGCTTTGCCACCGTAGCGAGTGCCTTAGCGTCATTACCATTTATTACTGTTACTCCCTTTGCCTTCAGTGCCTCTATGTGCGCCTTCACCTCATCAGTCAATGTGCTGCCTGTTGGAATAAGGAGAGCCTTATAAACCGTTCCTGCCGCAGTCACAACGTTCCCCTTCGCATCTGCATTAGAGGTAAGAAGATATTTGTCTGAAACGTAGTCACAATCGTAACCAAGGCTGTCAAGTTCAAGGATTGAGTTCTTAAACTCTGGTGCGAGGTGTCCGAGGTTATGTATAGCGAACTGCATCAAGAGTTTGCTTTTGTTCTTCTTCCACAGGTCACGAACTGGGAAGTAGACAAGGATGTCATTGTCTGACTGTCCTGTCTGCAAGAAAGTCTGGCAACGCTTGATGTATTTCATCAACTCAGGCGCGTCTCTCCAAATGCTGTTGTTAGGCGACATATCTACAGATGCATAGAATCTCCATCCTGGCCATGGATCGTTCTGCGGAGAATAACACGTGCCGTGGAAATACATATGGTTAACACCAGCGCAGAACATGAGGTCAAGGTCTGGCTTCATCTGTGAGAGCGACGTGCGGAAATGTTCTGTTAGCCATGTAAAGGTCTCGCTGCTAACGAGTTTCTTGCCCGTGATATGTGCTGCTGATGGAGCATATTTCAGCATAGAATAGTCAGAATCGTTCAGTTTTGTCATGCCAGGGTCAATACGTAACCCTTTGATACCGAACTCTGAAAGTCCAAAGCCTTCAATCTCTGGAATATCAACAGCTGCATAAACATCAATAAGGTTGGCAGGTGAACCGTGCGCCTGATTACGCACTGTCATGCCATGAGAGTGCGCCCATGCCGCCCACTGGTCAGTAAAGTTCTCAAGGAGCATATCAGAGAGTGTCTCACGATAGTCACTTACCAACTTCTCGTCGCGGTCTACAAGTTTATCTATATTCTCCTTCTACGAGTAACCACGTCTTTTTTCAAACTCCTGTGGCAAGGTAGGTGTCCAGTCTGCACCATACACCTCTTATGAGTCATTAAACATAGAGTGTGGCCACGGTGTATTTGTTGTAGCAAAAGCCTTGTCAAAAATGTCGAGATAAT
>CAKQDQ010000221.1 GCA_934229335.1 uncultured Prevotella sp. | reverse complement strand
CTTCGGCACCTCGCCATTGCCTATTTGCTGTGCGGCACGTATGAACATCAATGGTGTAAACCATACTGGCATAACCTTATATGCCACTACAGCAAGGATAGTAGAGGCAAAAAATGCCGCTACTATCCACTTTATGATTCTCCCTATGAAAGGTAATGTTATCTTCATGGTTAAGGAACAAAATATTACTTAAAAAACAAAAGAGGCGTAATTACATTGCGATAACGCCCTAATCGCGATGCGATAACGCCCTAATCGCATTGTAATCACGCCCTAATCGTAACGCTATCTCATAGCTTTCGCAACGTCATAGCGTCACTTTTTAAATAACATACTATTTATCAGCACATTATATCAAGTCGCAGTTATATTACTTAACGACTCAGTTTACCTTGCCTGCTGATTAGCATTGTTTATCATATCCTGTGAAGCGTAGAGATAAATCTCAACACGTCGGTTCTGTTGTCTACCGAAATCGGTAGAGTTGTCGGCAATAGGATTGCTTGAACCGTATCCGTTGACCTTCTTCATCTGGGCATACTGCACACCGTTAGCTGTAAGATAATTAGCAACAGCCTGTGCTCTCTTCAGAGAAAGGGGGTTATTGATAGCATCAGTTCCGGTGTTATCGGTATAGCCCTGCACATCAATGCTCATGTCAGCGTTTTGCTTCATTATATTAACAAGGTTGTTAAGCTCATTCTTACTCGACGAAGTGAGGTCTGCTTTGTTTGTTGCGAACAGTATACCAGAGGTGAATGTCACCTTCACCGCATCAAGACCGTTAGCGTCTTTCACAGTCTCTACCTCCGCATTCTTCAGCTGTGCCTGTGCTTGCTTCTTCACCTTATCCATACGGTTACCTATTACGGCACCCGTACCCGCACCTACTGCAGTTCCTATAGCTGCGCCAATACCAGTATTACCAGCTATGGCTCCGATGATAGAACCAAGGGCTGCACCACCACCAGCACCGACAATGGCACCCTGGCCTGTTTTACTCATGTTGTTCCATGTGTTTGCCGCACTGTTACAACTGGCAAGTGCAACACAAAAGCCCACAAGAAGGGCTAAAAACTTAATCTGTTTCATAGTCTCCTTTATTTCACTTTATTTTTGAAATGTTACTTCATGGGAATTTATCCACAACATCATTCCAACCTCTACAAGAGGTGCTGAATTGTAAAATTCATATTGCAAAGTTAAGCAATTTTCCTCAATATCATAAATATTTTGAAAACATATGCGCTTATTTTCATTTTTTTTTGTATTTTTGCAACACGATTCAGACAGATTGTTACAGTCTGAAGGTTTATGATTAATACCTGAACTTAAATATCATTATTAAAAGAAAAATGGAAAAAAGCGCATTACAGATTGCACGTGCTGCCTATCAGCCAAAGCTGCCTAAGGCTCTGCGTGGTGCATTGAAGGCTGTAGAAGGTGAGCCTACTCAGTCAGTAGCAGATCAGGAAGAGGTACAGAAGCTTTTCCCTAACACCTACGGTATGCCATACTTAAAGTTTGAACCTGTTGAGGGTAAAGCTGAAGGTGCTGCCATGAACGTTGGTGTTATTCTCTCTGGTGGTCAGGCTCCTGGCGGTCACAACGTCATCTCTGGTCTCTTCGACGGTATAAAGAAGCTCAATCCTGCTAACCGTCTCTATGGATTTATTCTTGGTCCAAGCGGACTTGTAGAGCATAACTACATAGAACTGACAGCAGACATCATTGACGAATACCGTAACACTGGTGGTTTCGACATCATCGGCTCTGGTCGTACCAAGCTGGAGAAGAAGGAACAGTTTGACAAAGGTCTTGAGATTCTGAAGGCTCTTGACATCAAGGCTCTCGTTATCATAGGTGGTGACGACTCTAACACTAACGCTTGCGTGCTCGCTGAATACTACAAGGCTATTGGTGCTGGCGTGCAGGTTATAGGTTGTCCTAAGACTATCGACGGTGACTTGAAGAACTCTGAGATTGAGACTTCATTCGGTTTCGATACCGCTACTAAGGTGTACTCTGAGGTTATCGGCAACATTATGCGTGACTGTAACTCTGCGAAGAAGTACTGGCACTTCATAAAGCTCATGGGTCGTTCTGCTTCTCACGTTACATTGGAGTGCGCACTGCAGACTCATCCTAACATCACTCTTATCGGTGAGGAGGTTGAAGCTAAAGAGCAAACTCTCGATGATGTTGTTACTTATATCGCTGACGCTGTGGCTGACCGCGCTACTCGCGGCATGAACTATGGCGTAGTTCTCGTTCCTGAAGGTCTGATAGAGTTTATCCCAGCTATCAAGAAGCTTATTGCAGAGCTTAACGATATGCTTGCTGCTAATCAGGCTGACTTCGATATGGTGGCTGACGACAAAAAGATTGACTACGTACTGAAGCATCTCTCTGACGAGAACGCTGCTATATTCAAGAGCCTTCCTCTTGCTGTTTCACGTCAGCTTGCACTGGAGCGTGACCCTCACGGAAACGTACAGGTTTCTCTTATCGAAACAGAACAGCTCCTCGCCGAAATGGTTGGCAAGAAGCTTGCACAGTGGAAGAAGGACGGACTCTACAATGGTAAGTTCTCTACTCAGCACCACTTCTTCGGCTACGAGGGGCGTTGCGCTGCTCCTTCTAACTTCGATGCAGACTACTGTTACTCACTTGGCT
>CAKQDQ010000220.1 GCA_934229335.1 uncultured Prevotella sp. | reverse complement strand
ATCTTAGAGAGCATATAGTTATAGAAAAGTTGCAGAATAAGTGCTGTGATAATACCGAAAATAGTGGTGATAAGTGCAACCTTCATGCCACCAGCAACAATGGTAGGGCTTATGTCGCCTGCTATCTCTATCTGGTCAAAGGACATTACCATACCGATGACGGTGCCAAGGAAGCCTAATGATGGTGCCATGGCGATGAACAGAGTTATCCATGAACTGCCCTTTTCCATATTGCCTACTTGTACAGACGCATAGGAGTTTACGGAACGTTCTATCTCGTCGATACTACAGCCAATGCGTAATAACCCTTGGTAACAGATGCTGGCTACTGGACCACGTGTGTTACGACACAGGCTCTTGGCTGCATCTGTGCCTTTCGTCTTTAGCTCCTCTTCTAATTTACGCATAAAGTTCTTGGCGTCAATCTCTGACATACTGAGGTATATTATTCTTTCTATACAGCATGCCAAACCCAAAATAAGTGTTAAGGCGATGAGGGACATGAAGAATACGCCACCATCAACAAACTTATTCTTTAGTTGGGTATATAAGCCGCCTTCTGCCATGTCGTCAACAGTGGTGGTGTCTGCCATTTCTAACGCTGCATCGTCAAGCATATTGCTTGCTGCGGTGTCGGCAATAGCAGAGGTCGATGTAGTGTCTGCGGAGTTTTTATGGTTAGGAACGTCTGCTTTTACTTCCGTTTTAGCGGTAGCGTTACTGCCCTTGGCAGATGTCTGCGCAAAGGTCGGAACATTTAGTATAAGTGCCACGCATACCATTGCAGCGTAGCGACGCATGTTTTTCAGTGTCATTTCAAACTTTGTTTTCTCTTTTAACGCTGCAAAATTAATCATTTACTTTGTAACTGCCAACTTTTTTATGCTTTTTTCTTACATATTGTTACTTATAATGTCTTATCTATATACTAAAAATTATAAATTGCAATTAAACCTTCTGTGGTCTGTGGTGTCGAAAGTGTATAAGACAAACCTTAAACATTGTTGGTATATGAGAAAACAAATTATGACATTGGCGGTTGTTATCGCTTTATCTTCTACAGGCTGTATGGCGCAGAGTGAGCGTCCGCAACATGGTGGACCACGAGAAAACATGATGGAGAAGATGAAAACTGAACTGAGTTTGAGTGACGAGCAGGTTGCGAAGATGAAGGAGGTATTCAAGGATATGCGTCCGGGAAAGACTGGAAAACGACCGTCGCGTGAGGAAATGGAGAAGAAAAGAGAAGAGATGGAAAGCAAGGTGAAGAAGATACTTACGGAGGAACAGTATACAAAGTATCAGAAAATGCACCGTGAGCAGCGTCGCCCACCACGTGAAAAGAAAGGTGAATAGGTTGCTGGAATATAAAAAATCGTCAGTTGTTTCTGGGGGAGACAGCTGACGATTTTTTTTGTTGTATGTAAGTGTTCAAAATTGTTTTAATTATTCTCAAGAATACAAAAGCAGTAACTTACTCATTTATTAATATAATCTTGAATACTTACTTAGTACATTATATATTACTTTAATCTACGATGATTATTCCTCCTAATGCTTGAAGTGTGATTTTTGCATTGCCTTTTTTGTCTACTTTTATGGTTTTCTTAATTGGGGTGAGAGGGGCTGTACTACCTTTCTTTGGAGCAGCGTCAGTGTAGTATGTCACTTCTTTGCCAGCAAACATTGGTAGCTGTATGGTTAAGGTCTTTGCAATACCCTCACCGTTGAGTCCTGCTACGTACCATTTGTTGCCGTTGCGACGGGCAAGTATGGCAAGTTTGGTAGGGTAACCTTCGATGAACTTTGTCTCTTCCCATGTCGTAGGTACTGATTTAAGGAAGTCTATTTCAAATGGCTCTAATTCTGTAAGATTGCTCTTCTGCATACAGATACACTGTATTGGAGTTTGATTAATGATTGCTGCTGCCATTTCAAAGGTATCGCTGGTGTAGCGCTTGTGGCGACTTTTATTGTCTTTGCTGAGATAGTGGTTCATTATGGTACCGCCCCAGTCCATACTTGCTACTGCGTTGCGGCTGAAAGGATGCATTGTTAATTCAAAGCCTTCCTGTTTCGCGTGATGTTCATTAAAGAAAGTGTTTTCTGACGCGAGTACTGCTTCTGATGCGACAAAGTTTGGATACATTTTCTCCCAACCGCGAGGAAGGGTACAGCCATGGAAAACTACTTGTATGCCGTGACGGTTGGCATCGCTGAGTATGTCTTCATATAGTTGTAGGGTCTGCTGTTTGTCACCACCAAAGAAATCTACCTTTATGCCTTTTACACCGATTTTTTCAAGCCATGCCATTTCTTTTTCACGAGCGATGGCTGTATTCATACAGTTACGCGGAGTTTGGGGCGCATCATTTATATAGCCGTTACTGTTATACCAAAGCATTAGGCTAACGCCTTTTGATTGGGCATATTTGCTTAGTTCTACTATTTTATCGCGACCAATACGTGTGTCCCACCAGTTGTCTACAAGGCAATATTCAAAGCCCATTGCTGCGGAAACGTCAATAAATTCTTTTTGATCGTTATAGTTTATTGAACCATCCTGCCATATAAGCCAACTCCATGTATAGCGACCTGGCTTATAATTCTCGCGCGCTGGGTACATTTCTTCTACAACATCGTATGGTATTGTTGTCTCTGCTATAGGTTTGAGAGTGCTGCCAACGGTGATTGTACGC
>CAKQDQ010000219.1 GCA_934229335.1 uncultured Prevotella sp. | reverse complement strand
GGATAGTTTTTACTATCTAACTTTCAAATTTATATAGCTCAGACTTTTTCAAGTGGAGTAGTACATTCTTGATAAAGTGTAGTTCCTCTAAGGTAGCTACGGGCTGAAGGCCCGACAAGCGCATAGCCCAGGGTAAGCGTAGCGGCACCCTGGGTATGGATACCGAACATAGCTTCAACGCTCTGAAAGAGCAAAAGCGTAATAAATATGGCACAGTCATTAAGCAAAATCTACATACATTTGATATTTCACATCAAGACGACGAGTGTTCCTATTCGTGAAAACGACCTCGAACGTGTTCATTCCTACATAGGGCAGCTGGTTAATGCGACAGGCTGCAAAGTAATACAAGTAGGTGGTATATGCGACCACGTACATGTTTTATTCCTATTGTCAAAAGATGTCACTATATCACATGTTGTGGAGGAGGTAAAACGCAACAGCAGTAGATGGGTGAAAACGATAGAACCATATTATAGTACATTCGCATGGCAGAATGGATATGGTGTTTTCTCCGTCAGCCAGTCAGTCGTAGAGAAAACATTGGAATATGTAAAGAATCAAGGTGAGCATCACAAGAAAATGACGTTCCAAGATGAGTACCGAAAGTTTTTAGAATCGTATGGAGTGGAATACAATAAAGATTATGTGTTTAAGGATTAATGCTTTTGCCCTTTCAGGGCGCACCCCTTGATAATACGACAATACCCAGGGGGTCGCTACGCTTGCCCTGGGCCATGTGCTCGTTGGGCTTTCTTGCTTAAGGCAAGTGGCAAAGCCAATTACAGCCCGTTTTGAACTATCTTCTTCAATTAAGGGTGGTTCTATAAATTAGCTTTGTTATATTTCGAGGCTATTCCCGAGGCTAAAGTGTAAGTGAGAGAAGGAGTTATGCATAGCATAACGAATGGATGAGCTTACGCTTTGACCCGAAAAGAGACTGAAAGATAACAAAACGACATTGCATTAATTAAGTTTTACATAACGGTGGTAATTTATAGAACCACCATTAAAACATTTAATATGGAATATCTCTGGTTATTGTGGCTTGTAGTGAGCTTCGTCTGTTTAATAGTAGAGTTAAACAGTGGCGACCTTTACTTCCTGTGCTTTGCCGCAGGAGCGTTGTTGTCGTTAATAGCCGCAGCAGTAGGCATGCCCGTATGGGTGCAGATACTGGTGTTGGCAGTAGCCTCAGTAATGTGTCTCGCCTTTGTTCGCCCACCGTTATTGCGTAAGTTACACAGTGGCGGTAAAGAGCGTAAGAGCAACGCCGATGCTTTAATAGGAAAGCAAGGTAAGGTAATAGAGACAATACCAGTAGGCGGTAGTGGATATGTGAAGATAGACGGTGACGAGTGGCGGTCGGTGTCAGACGAGACAACAGACATACCCGTGGGTAGTACCGTTACTGTACTGTCAAGAGAGAGCATCGTATTGAAAGTAAAAAATATAAAGTTATGAACATCTTAGTAATTTTTCTTGTTGTCATACTCGCGTTGGCAGCAGTAGTCTTAAAAAAGACCATCGTTATTATCCCACAGTCAGAAACAAAGATAATAGAACGTCTCGGACGCTATTACAACACCCTCGACCCTGGTATTAATATCATTATACCGTTTATAGATAGGGCAAAGGAGATGGTGTCAGTCGTTCGCGGTAGATACGTCTATACAGACAGGATAGACCTGCGTGAGCAAGTGTACGACTTCGACAGGCAGAATGTTATAACAAAGGATAACATACAGATGGAGATTAATGCCCTGCTGTATTTCCAAATAGTAGACCCCTTTAAGGCTGTTTATGAGATAAACAACCTTCCTAACGCCATAGAGAAGTTGACGCAGACAACGTTACGTAACATAATAGGCGAAATGGAACTGGACCAGACACTGACATCGCGCGATACTATAAACACCAAACTGCGTGCTGTGCTCGATGATGCTACAAATAAGTGGGGCATTAAGGTCAACAGAGTAGAGCTACAGGACATCATACCACCTGCAACGGTGCTGCAAGCAATGGAGAAGCAGATGCAGGCAGAGCGTAACAAGCGTGCCACCATACTGACATCCGAGGGCGACAAACAAGCCGTCATACTAAAGTCAGAGGCTGACAAAACCGCTGCTATAAACAGGGCAGAGGCGGCAAAGCAACAAGAGATATTACGTGCGGAAGGTGAGGCACAGGCACGCATACGCAAGGCAGAGGCAGAGGCGATAGCTATCGACAAAATAACCGAGGCGGTAGGCAAGAGCACCAATCCTGCTAACTATCTGCTTGCGCAGAAGTATATACAGACGTTGCAGGATATTGCGTCAGGCGACAAAACGAAGACCGTTTACCTCCCTTATGAAGCAACGAACCTTCTCGGATCTATCGGAGGAATAAAGGATTTGTTTAAACAGGAATAATCTTAGGATGCTATTAGTATGTAAGTGTCGTTGGTAGAAACGATACAAAATAAGGAACACAAATAAAGATAATACAGGATAACAATGAAAGAAGACAGATTCGGAAAGAAACATTTACTTGCGCACGCCTCCATGTTCATGGCGTGCGCTTTTTGGGGATTGATGGCACCGTTAGGCAAAGACGCTATGACGCATGGTATCGCAGGAATAGATATGGTGACATTCAGGGTTATAGGAGGAACGCTGCTCTTTTGGCTCACCTCATTGTTTACCAAGAAAGAGCACGTGCCTACAAAAGATAAACTGCTCTTTGCTGGTGCAGGACTATTAGGACTG
>CAKQDQ010000218.1 GCA_934229335.1 uncultured Prevotella sp. | reverse complement strand
CTCCTCTGCGGTGGGTATACGGCATCAGCGTAGTGTCAATGACCGCTCAGGTAGCAGTAGAGCCGTTTATAGCGTACTATTTCGGAACCATGTGCCCGTGGTTTCTGCTTACCAACTGCGTGGTGTCGCCATGCGTACTCATCATCATTCCTATTGCCATAGTGACGCTTCTATTAGGAAGCCTTGAGACATACCTTCCGTTCTTAGAACTTCCGTTGTCCATTTGCGTCTTCGTGCTGCACCATGTTACGCATTTCCTTAACTGTTCCATATCTTGGATAGCGTCGTTGCCAGGCAATATCTGTGTGTAGCTATAGGTAAAACAGATTGTTGTTTACTGTCATAATCTCACGTAGACTACTATCAGGTGCTATGAACCCCACGGTTATCCGTGTCGCCTTTTGTGCTATAAAACTGTTAGCTGCCAGTGCTGTCTCCTTGCTTATCCTGCAGTTCTCGGATATGGAGACAATCAGCAGTCTGCCGCTGTTGAGTGCAGGGCGCAGTTTCTCTGGTAGCCTTTTATACAGCCGTCTGCCTAACACCATGATGATAGGGCACGACCCCTTTAGCAACACATCGAGCACCGCCACCTCCATCTCGCTGTGAAAGGTGCTGATGATAGGTGTAGTGCCCTTACTCTGCGTGGCAGCCCAGTCCAGGCACGGCAGTATCACGCTGCTCCGAGTAGTTCGTGAGCAGACAAAGCCGTGCATGGGGTGGTCTAATAGGGATATGTTGCCAAGGGAGGTCATGGTTAATTATGTTAATGTAGTAAGCGTTTATTTAATAAAATGTCAACCGATTATGCCCTGTATGTCTTTCCTGCTTTCGCATCATTTATCGCCTTTCTCGTTATAGAGTTCATCGCCCATTCTGTACTTTATGTCGTAGTTGATGATGAAGTCGAGTTCCTCTTCCGTAAAGCCGTAGTGCTTAGCAAGCACTTTGTCGATTTCGTCGATATATTCTTTGGAGCGTTTGGGATAATATTCGTCATAAATAACAGTCCTGCCTGTGCTCTTGTAAGTAGTCGTTTTGGTATATTTGTTTGATTCATAATTTGTGAATAATGCTTCACCTGACTTCGCCAGTATGGAATCATAGCCGATAGATTCCTTCATGTGAAACCTGTCAATAAATGTCTTGGTTAAGTTCCTGCAATCTGTATTCGCAATATAGTTCCAATAAAACAGAGTCGACGATAATAATGCTCCAATAGAAGAATTATAATATTTGGTGTCAATAGAAATTGTTTTTTCTGCTTTTACATTTTCTAAAACTCCGTTTATGTATGTTATGCTCTTCGTATTTTTTATAAGTAAGAAGTAGCCCCCACCTGCTGCTCGATAAAACAAATCATTTCCTCTAAAAGATGAATATAAAGAAGCGATAGTATAATTACAGGATTGTAGTTTCTTATTTATGATACATTCTAATTCTAATGAAAATTTAGGAATTATGTAAGAATCTACGAATCCTGTAACGTTTACATATCGTATATTATCAAATAATAACATTCTGTGCTCAGAATACCAACGATTATATTTTGTCGAATATATAGTCGGGAAACCACAATGCTTATCTTGGCGTGATGCAATAAATATTGTCGCTCTTAGGTGCTCTATCATTTCGAATAATTTACCCGGTCTATCATCAAAATTTGCAAATAAAAGAATATTGAAATTGGCTTTTAATATATTAATAATACTATCCATGCGTTTGGAACATGTTATTGCAACAGGAATAATAAAACTAAATTTACCGTTTGGTGCTCCAATGTTTGTACCTCTTTCAATACAATTTCCATATAGATTTCCGCAGTTGGCAGAAACTAAATGAGAAAGTCCATATTTAATATCCTTATCATTATGTTCCACATACGGTGGATTACCAATGATAACGTCAAAGCCTCCGTTATCATGAATAATCTGATAGAACTCCGCCAGCCAGTGGAAGGGCTGGTGAGACTTTTGCCATGCGTCATAGTCTATGCTGTTGGCTATAGTCTTATGCATGTGGCGGTTAAGCAAATCGTTAAGACACGTGAGACGTTCTTTTAGCATCTCCTTCGTTGCCTTTATGCTGGCGTTGTCGTCGTATGCCTTCAGTTGTTCAGAACGGAAACAGTTGTAGGCGGTTGCCACAACCTGCATCTCTGTCTTTATCTTATCCTCAAACTCTTGCTGGGCGAAGATGTCGGCATCGTTAAGAAAGGCTTTGTTCAGTTCTTTCTCTGTAGCGTAGCCAACAAGCGTGTTGCCACACTTTATGTTGAAGTCTATATCTGGCAATGGGTCAAGACCCAGATTATCCTTACGCTTGTCCACGTCTACCACTGCCACCATCTTTAGAAATAGGCGCAGCTTCGCTATCTCCGTAGCCTCAACCATGATGTCAACACCATAGAGGTTGCGGAGTATAATGCTCTTATATATAAAGTATTGGCGATTGCTGCTATACTTCACTCGTAGTTCATCCAACTCCTGCGTAAAGAGGTTAGCGTTCTGCTTATGCCATTCCTCCATACGTTCAAGGCACGCTTCATAAAGCGGCTCTAAGATGTTGAGTGCGGCAAAGAGAAACGCTCCCGAACCACACGTAGGGTCGAGGATGGTTATGCCCTGCAAGGCATGATAGAAGTGAAGCACAAACAGATGGTCGGTGGTGCTGCGAAGCAAGTCCTCAGCAAACTGACGTATGTTGAGGTTGTAGGTGATGAAGTCGTTGATGGAAAGAATCCCCCCCCATTTATCTTCTTCAACAGAGT
>CAKQDQ010000217.1 GCA_934229335.1 uncultured Prevotella sp. | reverse complement strand
CCGCGTACAGGTAATACTTGAGTGCACGGAAATTAAGAATAGCGGTTTGCCAGGTACAAGCCGTTACATTACAACAAAGAATCGTAAAAATACTCCTGGACGTCTTGAGTTGATGAAGTACAACCCAATCCTCAAGAAGATGACACTGCACAAGGAGATTAAGTAATCCAATTAATATAGCAGAACTATGGCAAAGAAAACCGTCGCTACCCTCCATGAAGGTTCAAAGGATGGTCGCGCATACAGCAAGGTTATCAAGATGGTAAAGAGCCCTAAGACAGGTGCTTACATCTTTGATGAAAAGATGGTTCCTAACGAGGACGTACAGGCTTTCTTCAAGTAATACATACTTGAAAGATTAGCATCACATAAATTTTACGGAAGTTGCACGAGTATTTTTTCTACTCATGCAACTTCCTTCGTTTATATATTATCACCCTTACATTATGCAAAATTTCAAGGTTATCATTGTAGAGGATGTCCCTCTGGAAATGAAAGGAACTGAAGGACTACTAAAGACAGAAGTACCAGAAGCCGAAATCATAGGTACTGCACAATCTGAAAGCGAGTATCTCAAACTAATGAGAAACACTACTCCCGACCTTGTTTTATTAGACCTCGGACTGCAAGGCAGCACAACGGTAGGCGTAGAACTATGCAGACAGACTAAAGATAATTACAGTAATGTAAAGGTATTGGTCTTTACGGGAGAGATTCTAAACGAGAAGCTATGGGTTGACGTGCTTGACGCAGGGGCTGACGGAATAATACTAAAAACTGGAGAGATGCTAACTCGCACTGACGTAATAAACGTTATGCAAGGAAAGAAATATGTATTCAACCAGCCCATAATGGAAATCATAGTAGACAACTTCAGAAAAAATGTCACCGGAGAGATTCTCAAACAAGAGGCTTCCATCGGTTACGACATCGATGAATATGATGAACGCTTCCTAAGACACCTCGCACTCGGATACACAAAGGAACAAATCACAGCACTAAGAGGTATGCCCTTCGGCGTAAAAAGCTTAGAAAAAAGACAGGCGGAACTTGTACAGAAATTATTTCCCGACAGACACGGCAAACAAAGCGTAAACGCAGTACGACTTGTTACAAGAGCTTTTCAATTACACATTCTTAATGCTGAGAATTTAGAAGCAGACGAAGAATAAAACTTACGAATTAACAGCAAATCACACCTTTTTAGTATCAATTAAAAAGAAATATATTATTTTTCTTTGTAGTTCAAAGAAAAAATAGTAATTTTGCAACGTAAAAAGATTGGTAGAGGAGAACAAATTGCATAGAACAAAAACAAAATCATTATTATAATCATGAAACATCAGCTTCGCAGCGCAGTCTGCACAGAAGGTCGCCGTATGGCAGGAGCACGTGCCTTATGGGTTGCCAACGGAATGAAGAGAGAACAATTCGGAAAACCTATCATAGCGATAGTAAACTCTTTTACACAGTTCGTTCCTGGACATACACACCTACATGAGGCAGGACAAATCGTTAAGGCTGAAATAGAGAAAATGGGCTGCTATGCCGCAGAGTTCAACACTATAGCTATCGACGACGGTATAGCCATGGGACACGACGGAATGTTGTACTCACTACCTTCACGTGACATCATCGCTGACTCTGTAGAGTATATGTGCAACGCGCACAAAGCAGACGCCATGATTTGTATCTCTAACTGCGACAAGATTACTCCAGGTATGCTTATGGCTGCAATGCGCCTTAATATCCCTGCTGTTTTCGTAAGTGGTGGACCAATGGAGGCTGGTGTATATAAAGGAGAAAACCTCGACCTCATAGGTGCCATGATTAAAGGTGCCGATAAAACTGTCAGCGACGAGGAGTTAGCGGAAATAGAAAACCGCGCTTGTCCTGGCTGTGGATGCTGCTCTGGTATGTTCACCGCAAACTCAATGAACAACCTTACCGAGGCTATTGGTCTCTCACTGCCAGGCAATGGCACTATACTTGCTACCCACGTTAATCGTAAGCAACTGATGAAGGATGCTGCAAAGCAGATAGTAAAGAACGCAATGGCTTACTATAACGACGGAGACGAGTCTGTATTGCCTCGTAGCATCGCTACAAGAACAGCTTTCCTTAACGCTATGACTCTTGACATAGCTATGGGTGCGTCAACTAATACCGTACTTCACCTGTTAGCAGTAGCACAAGAAGCTGGCGTAGACTTTGCCATGAAGGACATCGACGCCCTTTCACGTAAGACACCATTCCTCTGCAAACTGGCTCCTAACTCTCAGAAGTATTCTGTACAGGAGTGTGGACGTGCTGGCGGTATGATGGGACTTCTCGGCGAACTTGCTAAGGGAGGACTGATTGACACAAGCGTAAAACGTGTAAACGGTCATACACTGGCAGAAGATATCGACAAATATTCTATACTTAAAGACAATATAGACCCTGAGGCTAAACGCATTTATTCAAGCGCGCCAGCAGGTAAATTCTGTAACCAACTCGGTGTACAGAACACACAATACGAAACTCTTGACACCGACCGCGCTAACGGTTGTATCCGTGATATAGAGCACGCATACACTAAAGACGGAGGTATGGCAATATTGTTTGGTAACATCGCTCAAGACGGTTGTGTCGTTAAAACTGCTGGTGTTGACGAGTCTATATGGAAATTCTCAGGACCTGCCGTTGTCTTCGACTCACAGGAAGACGCTTGCGAAGGTATTCTTGGCGGAAAAGTTAAGAAAGGTGACGTCGTAGTTATTACCCACGAG
>CAKQDQ010000216.1 GCA_934229335.1 uncultured Prevotella sp. | reverse complement strand
TGTCCACCGAGATTGTAAGAGTAAGTGATTTTCTCCTCATCAGGATAAATCATCTCCAACAAGCGGTTGTGGCTGTCATAAGTCCATTGCGTCACGTAGGTTGCTATCGCCTGATTAGGCACAATCATCGTGCGGCGAGTCTTCGTCACCTCACCCATCTTGCCATAGAAGTATTCGATGGCACCTGTTCCGTCCTCACGGAGCATCAATCTTCCGATTCGGTTCTGCGAAGCGTTGCGACCACCATAGTAATACTTCACGTTATTTTCAGGGTGGTCAGGGTAGTTGATACCAATCAGCCGCTGATAGTCGTAATCGTATGTGATGAATTTGCCTTCCTTGGCAAGGTTGGCAGTCTGCTTGGTCAGCACGTTTCCGAGTGCATCATAAGTGAAACTTGTGATGCCGCTTGCAGGATGGTTCACCTCTGTACGGCGGTCACCCATGTCGTAAGTGGAGGTGGTTACATTGCCTTCCGTGTCGGTGACACGAACAAGACGCTGTATGCCGTCATACTCAAACGAGGTGGTAATCTCACCGTCAGGACCGCTCTTCTGAATGGTCTTCAAGGTCTTTCCGCTACCATTGGTATGGGTAGCCTGTACGTTATGGAGTGCATCCGTTACGGTTGTAACGAGTGCATGACTTCCGTTGTCAACAGTGTACTCCGTGGTTGTCGTAGAATTATCCGGCAAAGTCACAGAGATTGCACGGTCGAGTACGTCATAAACTGTAACCGTCGGAGAAACATTGTCGAAAGACTTGTTGAATGTTGATTTCGAGCCTGTTCCTTCCGTTGTAGGATAGAAAGCCTTTGCCACACGTCCGAAAGCGTCATACACATTTCTTCCGCTGACAATCATCACGTTCTCATCCTTGGCAGAGTTGCCTTTAGATGCGCTTGTAACAACACCATCCTTCTTCACCTGCACGGCTCTTCCGAAACCGTCAACAAACGTAACGGTCTCCAAGTCATCGTTAGGGTGCTGGATGTCATAATAGACATAGAAATAGTAAATATTTCAAAGAACTAACTGGAAGTATCCTCAGAAAATTTCAATTGTATTTTATGGAGGTTTATAACCTAATTTCAGTTTTTTCAATATCTTAATATTTATTTTTATATTGAGAACGATTCTTTTTATCAAGAATATTTTTTTACAGAAGGCAGACTATGGAAAATGACTATAGAAAATAAAAGTTCAATAATGCTTGGCAATATTGTTATGATATATCGAAATTTATTTTCGATTCAATACATAAATAACCCCATCGTGTCTTACCATTAAACATATTGTATATAAATTATCAAAAATAATTATATCATCAGCTGCTGGATACCATATATAATCAAAATAATGGACAATATCTTTGGATTCAAAAGTATCTATTGTGTTGAAGAAATCCCAACATATGTTTAATTGAGTAGGGACTTGTTTTATATTTTGCTCATAGAGTAAACGCTCTAAATTAAAATTACGATCTTCTGCATTTATAGAATTTATACAACGTCCTTTGTCTTGAATGATGCTAAAAATATTATTGCGTTCTTGTCTTTTTATTTTATACGCCAAACAAAACGAAGTATATATCTTTTCACATTCATCCTTTGAGCGTGTGCTAAAATTTAAAACTTCATTTTTGAAATCTTTTTTAAAAAAATCTAATTTGAATTGATCCATAAAATTTCATATATATTCGGTTATTGAGCCTTAACTCAATAACCGATGTTTAAAACTATTATTTTCTTATTGGAACAGCTCCATCTAATCCTCCTTTTCCTCTTTTCCCTTTAGTGTAGTCCCAATAATTTATATGAGGATATTCTTCACCGCTTCCAGGTTTTGCACTAGGATGAGCAGGATCTAATCTGTACCCTCTTTTACTATCTCCACGCATTGAACTGCCAAATTTTCCTTTATTCTTTGGTAAGGTTTCGCGTTCATTCATTTTTAATAATTTCTTAACTTCTTTTAATGCTTCTTTTGTACCACTTATAGAACCTTTAGGCTGTCCCTTTGTCGATTTTTTAGAAATGCTTAATAGGTTTCCAGCTTCTCTTTCTGCATACTTTGCCCCTTTTTTAGCTAGTTTATAAGCATCTTTTATATCGCCAACACTAACAGGAAGTAATTCTGAAGCAAGACTAGCTCCAGCCTTAAATTTATCCCATTTAGAGCTATTATTGTCCGTAAGTGTATTGACATCATTTAGAACATCTGAAAAAGCATTGGTATAAGTTGCAGCTTGTGTTAATGCCTTAAATCCATGACTTCCTACTTTTGCTCCAACTTTTATAACAGCTTTACCAACTTTTGTCCAAACCCCTTTGCCATCAGGGTCTATAAATAATATGGGATTATTTAGACAATAAGTATAAGTTGAAACATTAGGATGCGTTTCTTGTTCGATGTCTGCGCTTATCCACAAACCCAATCTCGGCTCATAGTATCGCGCGCCATAATAATACAATCCCGTTTCCTCATCGAATTCTTTAGCATTGAAGAGATAAGGTGTATTCCAAATGTTGTTGCGTTCCTCTATGAAAACCTCTCCGAAAGGCACATACTCAATATGCTGCACCACCTCGCCGTCAAGGTTGGTGATGTAACTACTGCTACCCAAATGGTCTGGGTGGTAGTAGAATTGCATCTTCTCGTAATCGTCGTTCTCCTTAAAGTTACCATTGACAGCCTTAGCCTTGGCAATGTTTGCAGCCATAGCACGTGCCTGAGCAGCCTCCAAGCTGCCGTCATTGCAGCAGAAGCCCTTGCCGTCCACATAGTCGTTGTTGTCCTCGCCATTGTACGGCACTGCAAAGGTAG
>CAKQDQ010000215.1 GCA_934229335.1 uncultured Prevotella sp. | reverse complement strand
CGTCTACCCAGGGTGTTGCCCTGGGCTATGTGCTGTTGGGCTTACAGCCCGTACAAACCTAAATCCGAAACTTGAATTAGGTACTTCTAAATCAAGCAGCGCAATAGATTCAACCCATGTATCTTTTCGCAATACAATCACTATGCTCTTATGGTGTAATCTCTATCTAATTGTAACGTAAAAGCATAGAGATGATAAGAGTGGTAAGATAGGCGTGTCAGAACAATAGTGCAAGTTATCGCCACTTCTCATGTGGGATGAGATGGGTAGAGGCCTATGCAACAGAAAAAAGACAATACACAGCGTGCAGATAGCCTCGTGCGAAAAAGGTAGGGAGCAGGAGTACAAAGCATACTTTACAACTTGAAAACCTTGTTTTTTTGCCGTTTCTTTAATTTCCTTCTTCATTTTCTTTGTGGTTTTAGATATATTTTGTAAATTTGCAGAGTCTTGACTCTGATGGACGGTGAAAGATGGTTCTATAAATTGCCACCGTAAGTTCGTTCTCGAAAATACTCTCGAAATATAACAAAGCTAATTTATATAACCGCCCTAAATAGATCAGACAGGGAAGTGTTACGCTTTGGGCGGCTCGTACCAGTCTTCAGCCTTGCAGCCTTGCAAGGCTGTCACGTTTTATGGATAAGGCTGTATGGGCAATAAATCACCCCCTGATGAAAATATAAGCAAAGTAATAACCAAATCATATAAATACTTAATACACAATGGGTAGTAATAAACCTTCAATCCCCAAAGGAACACGTGATTTCTCTCCTGTAGAGATGGCTAAGCGTAACTATATATTTAACACAGTACGCAAGGTCTTTGAACTGTACGGCTTTCGCCAGATAGAGACCCCGGCAATGGAGAATCTGTCAACGTTGATGGGCAAGTATGGTGAAGAGGGAGACAAGCTTCTTTTCAAAATACTTAATTCAGGCGATTTCCTTCATGGTATGACTCCTGACGAGGTGGCTAACACTTCAACGTTGAAACTTGCGGCAAAGTTCTGTGAAAAGGGACTTCGCTACGACCTTACCGTACCGTTCGCACGTTATGTGGTGCAGCATCGTGAGGAACTACAGTTGCCATTCAAGCGTTATCAGATACAACCCGTGTGGCGTGCCGATCGTCCTCAGAAAGGCAGGTATCGCGAGTTCTACCAGTGTGACGTAGACGTGGTAGGTTCCGACTCTTTGTTGAACGAGGTAGACTTGATGCAAATCACAGATACAATCTTCACGAACTTTGGCGTTAGGGTACAGATAAAGATTAACAACCGCAAGATACTCTCTGGTATTGCCGAAGCAATAGGTGAAGCAGACAAGATTGTTGATATTACCGTAGCCATAGATAAACTTGACAAGATAGGGCTCGACGCAGTAAACGACGAGCTGCGCAACGATGGTATTTCTGAGGATGCAATAGCGAAACTACAGCCAATAATAAAACTTGAAGGGACTAATGCTCAAAAACTTGACACCATAGCCGAGGTTCTGAAAGACTCAGAGGTGGGTATGAAGGGTGTTGAGGAAATGCGTTACATCCTTGGAATAATAGGCGCATTAGATTCGCCACATGGTTCACTTAACAATGAGTTACAGCTTGATCTTACCCTTGCACGTGGACTAAATTACTATACTGGTGCAATCTTTGAGGTTAAAGCCCTTGACGTACAGATAGGAAGTATTACGGGAGGTGGTCGTTATGACAACCTTACAGGTATTTTTGGTATGCCAGGCCTCTCTGGAGTCGGAATATCATTTGGTGCAGACAGAATCTACGACGTGTTAAACCAATTAGATCTTTATCCGAAGGAAGCTGTAAACGGTACAGAACTACTGTTTATAAACTTTGGCGAAAAGGAAACCGCTTACTGTTTACCTATAGCGTCGGCAGCAAGAAAGGCAGGTATCAGAACAGAAGTTTATGCAGACTCTGTGAAGATGAAGAAGCAGATGTCGTATGCTAACGCTTTGTCAATACCTTTTGTCGCACTTGCTGGCGAGAATGAGATAGCCGAAGGCAAAGTGACCTTGAAGAATATGTCGACAGGCGAGCAGTCTTTGGTTACAACGGATGAACTGATAAATATAATCAAGGGATAATGAAAAAAAGAACATTTCTATCTCGATGTGCCGTAGCTGTATTGCTGATGTCATCGGTATTCGTTATGACGTCAAGCAACAAGCGTTTCACCATCTTCATGATAGGTGATTCAACTATGGCGAATAAGGATATAAAGAAAGGTCCAGAACGTGGTTGGGGTATGGTATTACAAGGATTCTTCACAGAGAATGTTCTTGTAGACAATCATGCCCTTAACGGTAGGTCATCCAGAAGCTTTATTCTTGAGGGACATTGGAAGAAAGTATATGATGCCATGAAGCCTGGCGACTATCTCGTGATACAGTTTGGACATAATGACGAGAAAGGACACATAGGCGATAGACGCCATACCGATGCAGGCCTGACGTTAGACGATAACTACAGAATGTTTGCACGTGCGGCACAGGAGAAAGGCGCGACCCCAATAATAATGAATGCGGTAGTGCGTCGTAACTTCTACAAGAAACCAGATTTGGGCGTTGACGACGAGTCATTGCGCAATGTGAGTTACGGTGAAGAGCAAGTGAATAGCGACACCCTTATAGATACCCATGGCAATTACATCCTTACACCCAAGAATGTGGCTCTGATGATGCGTGTGCCCTATGTTGACGCTAACAAGATTACCCACGACATAGAGCAATCTATGGGAATAGAAGGCAGTCGCAGTCTGCATATGTGGATAAAGCCTGGCGAGTATGGCATAGCGAAGGGACGCAAAGATAATACGCATTATAATGTGTATGGTGCCCATGTCGTAGCCTCCCACCTTGTAGATGCGATGGCAGAGGTATGTCCAGAGCTAAAGCCATATGTACGTCATTATGATTACATAGTGTCAGCCTTAGGCAAGGGCAACTA
>CAKQDQ010000214.1 GCA_934229335.1 uncultured Prevotella sp. | reverse complement strand
ATCTTCTGGTTGTTCCTTTATGTATTTATTAACCTTACGTCTGTAGCATGGCTTGGTGCGTTGGCAATTAAGCAGATCTTAGGATTGCCAGCTGTAATGGGAACTATGGCAGGAATGCAGGTCGACTTCACTCTGTTGACTATTATTCTTATCTTATTCCTTGTTGCTGGTGTATATTCTATTTATGGCGGTCTTGCTTCAGTTGCGTGGACGGACGTTATGCAGGTAACATTCCTTGTTGGTGGTGGTCTTATTACCGCATATGCTGCACTTGATGTTATCGGTTCTGAACTACATATTGAAGGTGGTGCTCTTGGTGCTTTCTCTGAGATATATAGTCATTTAGGAAGTATAGAAGGAGATAAACACTTTAATCTTGTTGTAACGCGTAACCCTAATATTGCAGAAATTACTCAGGATCCTTATTTTGACATCCCTGGTATCGTGGTAGTAGTAGGTGCACTTTGGTTGACCAATCTTGGTTATTGGGGCTTTAATCAGTATATTATACAGAAGGGACTTGCAGCGAAATCACTTGACGAAGCAAAGAAGGGTATGATATTTGCAGCATTCCTTAAGATTCTTATTCCTTTCATCGTATGTATTCCTGGTGTTTGCGCATATTATATTATGAACGGTGTATATGATGGCACACCAGTTCTTGATATTCTCGGTGATCGTCTTGCTGGTTCTATAGAGCGTTCTGATGATGCGTATCCATATCTTATCCGTAACTTTACTCCAGTTTTTGTTAAGGGTCTTTCATTCGCTGCACTTGCTGCTGCTGTGATTTCTTCACTTGCGTCTATGTTTAATTCTACTTCTACCATTTTCACAATGGATATATATAAGCAGTATTTGAACAAAAACGCATCTGAGAGAAAATTGGTAACTGTTGGTCGAGTAACTTCTGTATGTGCTTTGATTCTTGCACTTTTGGCAGTTTATCCTATTATGGGTGGTGCGGATCAGGCGTTCCAGGTTATTCAGGAGTATTCTGGCTTCGTATATCCTGGTATCGTTGTGATATTCGGTCTTGGTCTGTTGTGGAAGCGTGCAAGTGGTGTTGCTGCTGTAGTTGCGGCAATAGGTACTTTTGCTTTCTCAATCCTCTTTAAGTTTATGTTGCCTGAGGTTCCTTTCCTGTTGCGTATGGGTTATGTGTTTATCTGCTTAGTTGTACTGTTCTTCACTTTGTCATTCTGTTCATCAAAGACAAAGCCTGCAGAAGAACTTTCAGAGCACACAGTAAAGACACAGCTAAAGTATGCTTATATTTGTTTGATAGCAGCTATAGTATGCTTTGTCGTGGGTATTATTAGCTTGTTCTCTGTTGATATGCAGAACCTTGGATTTGAGGCTGTCTTCTTCTTGGGAGCTATGATGTTGTCGCTCTTCATTTATCTGCGAAGCAATGCTCTTGATAAAGTGGAAGATGTTAAGTCTATTGGAATTGATATAGAGATTTTCCGTACTAACAGATCATTCAATATAGGTGCGTTTGCTGTTGTGCTGATATTGGTTATCTTGTATGTAATTCTTTGGTAAAATGTTAAGATAAAACTATGTTAGAAGAATTAAAAAATAAAGTTTTCAAGGCAAACCTTGACCTTGTTAAACAGGGACTGGTTATCTTTACTTGGGGTAATGTTTCTGGTATAGATAGAGAAAAGGGTCTTGTGGTAATAAAGCCTTCTGGCGTAAGCTACGATGAGATGAAGGCAGAGGATATGGTTGTTGTTGACCTGGAAACAGGCAAGGTCGTAGAGGGAGATCTAAATCCTTCTTCTGATACACCAACACATTTGGTATTGTACAAGTCGTTCCCTAATATACAAGGAGTGGTGCATACACATTCTACTTATGCAACAGCTTTTGCACAAGCAGGAAAGGATATTCCGAATATAGGAACAACGCATGCCGACTATTTCTATCAAAACATCCCATGTACGCGAGATATGACGGAAGCAGAGGTAAAAGGAGCTTATGAGTTAGAAACTGGAAACGTGATAGTTGACGAAATATTGAATATTCGTAAGATAAATCCGGATCACACTCCTGCGGTGTTGGTAAAGAATCATGGTCCTTTCTCATGGGGAACTTCACCAGACAATGCGGTATATAACGCGAAAGTTATGGAACAGTGTGCGAAGATGGCATTTATCGCTTATTCTGTTAACCCCGCGTTGACAATGAATCCTTTGCTGATAGAAAAGCATTACATGCGTAAGCATGGTCCTAATGCTTATTATGGACAAAAAGGTCAAAAACACTAATTTAATTAACCATAGTGGTAATATATCATCATTTTGTTGGTCTCTCGAACTAAAATAATGATTATATTACCACTCAAAATCAAATCAGACTATGATCGAAGCATTCAAAAACATGGAAATTTGGTGGGTAACTGGTGCTCAGTTGCTCTATGGAGGTGACGCTGTTGTTGCAGTTGATGCACACTCTAATGAGATGGTAAATGGTCTTAACGAATCTGGCATCCTTCCTATAAAGGTCGTATATAAAGGCACAGCTAACTCATCTAAGGAGGTCGAGGCTGTAATGAAGGCTGCTAATAACGAAGAAAAATGTGTAGGCGTTATAACATGGATGCATACATTCTCTCCTGCAAAGATGTGGATAAAAGGTATGCAGGCTTTACAGAAGCCACTGTTACATTTCCATACGCAGTATAATGAGCAGATTCCATGGGACTCTATGGATATGGACTTTATGAATCTTAATCAGTCTGCTCATGGCGATAGAGAGTTCGGACATATTTGTGCACACTTGCGTAAGCCTCGTAAAGTGGTTTCAGGTTACTGGAAAGATGAGAAACCTCAGAAGCAGATTGCAGTATGGATGAGAGTTTGTGCTGCATGGGCAGACTCAAGAGACATGCGCATACTGCGATTCGGCGATCAGATGAACAATGTAGCTGTAACTGACGGCGACAAAGTTGAAGCAGAAGTAAGATTAGGCTATC
>CAKQDQ010000213.1 GCA_934229335.1 uncultured Prevotella sp. | reverse complement strand
GCATTAACCCCCTTCGGTTCCCCCGTTATCGGGGGACAGAAACCCTCAAACAGTGAAACCATATGCCTCAAAATAGCCTATATTTATTAAATATTAAAATAATTTTGAACACTTACTTAAAATTAATAATTTAATATATCTTTTCTATATTCATCTTTCTTCAGAGTGGAAGAAACGAGGTATAGGGACTATATACCTTTCAACTCACCAGTAGTAGAGTCCATTATATAGCCCTTTACTGTAATATCCTTAGGCATCAGTGGGTGGTTCTTAACCAAGTCTACCGTCTCCAGTATAGCCGCTTCGGTGTCGTCAAAGCCGTGCAGCCATGAGTCGAGGTCAATGCCACAATGCTTCATCAGCGAAATGTGTTCATCGTCAATGCCCCGTTCCCTCATCATGTGTAGCATCTCTTTACTGTCCATCCCCTGTACGCCACAACCAGTGTGTCCTATTATCATTACCTCCTTTACGCCCAATTCATATATAGCAACCAGTAGTGAGCGCATGGTAGAGTCGAAAGGATTAGTAATAGTAGCACCAGCATTACGTATAATCTTTACGTCACCATTTTTCAAACCAAGCGCGGCAGGCAAGAGTTTAACTAATCGTGTGTCCATGCAGGTAACGATAGCAATCTTCTTGTCAGGGAATTTGCTGGTAACGTATTTCTCGTATGCCTTAGTAGCAACAAACTGTTTGTTGTATTCCAACATCTCTTGCATCTCCTTACTCAAAGAACCATCGGTGGTATTATTTTCTTCTTTCTCTACGGGTTCTATGGTCTTAAGTAGATCTCTTGCTTGTTGGTGTCCCATCTTCGCTGCTTGCGTCAGCATTTCAATCGCCTTGGCAACGTTCTTCTCAAGCCCATTGCCTGTTAAGAATCGGCGTCCTACAGAGAACAGCGTCTCTGCATCGTCATCATAGTAGAATGTTGTGTTCATAGTTGTAAATCAAGCCCCCCTCCCTTTGTCCCTTCCCCAAGGAGGGGAGAAGATACAGGTAAAGGTTATGGGTTGTTTATTTTATAGGGTTGTTAATTTCTTTGTATCATAAATACCAATGCCATATTTACAATTAGGTTTTTCCCTTCCCCTCCCAGAATAGGGGACAAAGGAGTGTGGTATTTACTCCGCCTCTAATGATTTTACCTCTTCTGGTATTTGTTTTGATGGCGTAACGCCATACTTCAGCAGTTCCTGTAGTTGTTTTGAAAGGTTACCACGACCTTCGCGTAACTGTCCCATACCCTTGTCATAGGTATTGCGTGCAGAGTTTAACTGATTACCGAGTGTTACATATCCTTCAGCGAAAGTGGTATATTTTTCGTAAATCTTTCCTGCGGCAAGAAGGATGTCACGATTATTCTTCTCCTGACGTGTGTTTTGCCATGTAAGGAACATCAGTCTCAGCACCACCATGAGGTTGGTAGGGTTAATGATAAGCACACCTTTCTTGTATGCCTTCGTGCCAAGTTGAGGATCTTTGTTCATGGCAAGTATGTAACTACCTTCGTTAGGCACAAACATCAACACTATAGGCATCGCCTTCTCTACATCCTTATGGTATGACATATCAGCCAGTTCGCATACGTGTTTCCATATAGAGTCATAGTTAGCCTTTACGGCAGCGTTTCTTTCCTCGTCCGTTTCTGCACCCACGTAGTCGGTATATGCTGTCAGTGACACCTTAGAGTCAACAATAATGCGAGAGCCGTCAGCACCATTCACAATGACGTCAGGACGCTCGTTAGCTCCCTCCTTTGACTTAACGTTATACTGCTTTACATACTCCGTTCCTTCACGCAGTCCGCTATCACGCAGTATATTCTCCAGAACCATCTCTCCCCAGTCGCCCTGTACCTTGCCACGGTTCTTCAAAGCCTCTGCCAAGCTCTGTGTAGTTTTGTCGCGTTCCTTGTCGTGCTCAAACACAGCCTTGATGCTTGCTTCTAACGAGGTAGTATTCTTAGTTTGCTCCTCATGACTCTTGTCTACCAGTTGTCGCAGCAGTTCCAGTTCCTTTTTCAGTGGTCCCACAATCAGTTCCATCTGTTCCGAGTTCTTCTTCGTAAGGTCGTCCATACGTTCCTTAGCCTCTTTTTTAAGAGTCTCAGTACGTTCCGCCATCTCCTTCTCAAACTGAGCGCGCATCTGTTCCTTTGTCAGTTCAAGTGTCTTGTTAAACGCCTCTTCGCGTTTCTGTTCATCTTTCTGCGCCTGTATCCTTGTCTCCTCTAACAAATTTTGTGTAGCAGTGAGTCTTGCCACAGTTTCAGTGTGTTCATTTTGTAGCCGTTTCTTTTCTTCAGTAATATTGTTACGCTCCGTCTTTATCTCCTCCAAGCGTTTCTCATACGATGCTTTCAGTTCTGTGTTGTGAGCCTTGTTCATCTCTATCTCTGTTGCAAGGCTGGCAATGCGCTCCTTGTCTTCAGCGATAGTCTTTAGATATTGTTGGCTGTTGTCTTCTTTTTTATTACGCATGGCGTATATTCCGAAAGCGATAGCCATGACAGTAGCAATAAGTGATATTATAAGTTCCATGCTTTTTATTATTTATTTATTTATTTATTATGTTCATCCTTACCCACATCCATCGTGGAATCAATCTCCAGACGCATACCAGTAACTTGTATCGCCAGTCAATGATTCGAACGCTTGCTTTGCTGTCTATTGCCTTAATGATATCTTTTGCAACAGCCTCCACAGATAGCTTTAGTGGGTATTCACTACCTTCAATTAGAGCCGTATCAACAAAGCCAGGGCGTATGTCTGTAATGGTGATATGAAGGTTACGCAAGTTCGATAGTTGCGCAAGGCATTCCAGATAGTGCGCCTGATAACGTTTCGTAGCAGAGTAGGAGGGTGCTGCCCCCAGCCCCTTCGTGCCAGCAATAGATGTCACACACGTTATGTGTCCACCCCTGCCACGTTTCGCCATATAGTTAAACACAGCCGACACCATTCTAGTAAAGCCCATAACATTG
>CAKQDQ010000212.1 GCA_934229335.1 uncultured Prevotella sp. | reverse complement strand
CCCTGAAGCCCTGTCTATAGCAAGTGATAACGCGCATGAGAACCAAGCTGACGTTGTTTTTGAGCAGCAAGACGCCTTGTCACCACCAGCCGACATAGCTAAATGGGACATTATAGTAAGTAATCCACCTTACATATGCCGCAAGGAGGCAACAGAGATGGAGGCTAACGTGTTGGATTATGAACCAGACAATGCTCTTTTCGTACCAGATGACAATCCTCTTCTGTTCTACAACAACATTATCAAGTATGCCACCAATGCGCTGAAACCACAAGGAAAGCTGTTCTTTGAGATCAATCCGCTCTACATAAAAGAGCTGACAGACGCTTTTCATTCATATCACTTCCGTACCGTGACCACGAAGAATGATTTTGAGGGAAAGACAAGAATGGTATGTGGTGAAGATTTTACATAGAGGTTATTTGTACACATAAATATCATACACTTACTTATTACTCCCACTGACAACAATGACTTACGAACAAATACTATTAAAACTGACCACTATCTGTGCCAGAGGCGAACACTGTCTTTTTGAAATGAGACAGAAAATGGAACGCTGGCAAATTGACAGCGACACGCAGCAACGAGTTCTTGAATACCTCGTTAAAGAGAAATATATAGACGAAAATCGTTATGTAAGATATTTTATCAACGACAAGATGAAATATAACAGATGGGGCAAGAAGAAGATAGAACAGGCCCTATGGTTGAAACATATTTCGCCTGACGTATACAGAGAACATCTCGATAACGTGGAGAACACCAGTTATGAGGATATACTACTCCCATTACTGACCACAAAGGCTAAAAGCGTAAAGGCAAACAATGACTACGAGAAGAGGATGAAGCTGATTCGTTTTGCTATACAACGCGGTTTCTCTTATGAACAGGCTGAGCATTGTTTACGCACACTAAACTATTGAGTCTTACGCCATTACACAACTCTCTAACAAAAGCTATCTAATCGCACTACAACTTGTATGCTTTCATGTTACGATTTGTGTGCTTTCGCTACACAATCAGGGTGTTTTCGCACTACGAGCCTATCTTAAAGTTAACGATATACATAAAAGCTGACTTTGAATACATACTAATAACCTCAAACCATATCCATTAATGCACAACATACTAACCGCCTTTGCCGATTTCCTTTTTCCAAGATACTGCCTTATATGTGGCAATCATCTGAGTATTATGGAGAGAGAAATCTGCATACATTGTAACATGGATCTGCCACGAACCTTCCTCTGGGAGAACGCGAAAGAGAACAATCTCGTCAAGAAGTTCTACGGTAAGGCTACCATACACAAGGCTGCCGCTTTTATATACTACCACGCACACTCTGACACCGCAAACTTATTCTATTCATTCAAATATGGCAACGAACCACATGTAGCAGTAGAAATGGGCACTATGGCGGCAAAGGAGATGGTAAAGTCAGGATTTTTTGATAACATAGACTGTCTCATTCCTGTGCCTCTCAACAAGCACAAAGAAAAGCTCCGCGGTTATAACCAGAGCGAGAAACTTGCTTACGGAATCAGTAAGGCTACAGGAATAAAGATAGTGCGCAGGACTATTACACGCAAGAAGCACACAGCCTCACAAACACGAATGAACGCATTTGAGAGACAAGACAACATGGATAATGTGTTCGAGCTAACCCAGCAAGCTAACGAGCTAATGGGCAAACACTGTCTGCTTATAGACGATGTTATCACGACAGGAGCCACCATAGGAGCATGTGCACGCACTCTGTCAGCTATAGATAACGTAAGTGTCAGCATATTCGCCTTAGGCTGCGTAAAAGACAAAAATGGCTAAAAAAAGGCTAAATATTTGTTTGGCACATAATTTGTCAGTCTTTTTTACGTTATACATATAAAGTGGGTTCTATAAATTACCACTATTAAAGACTTAATTACAAAAACGACGGGTGACGTTCGGGCATATTCGCGTCAGCAACAGGTCAAGAGAGCAAACTCCCGAGACCTATATGCAACAAGATTTACGGCTTGGACAATTTATAGCTCCCGCACAAAAAAAGGAAATTATGGACTACAAAGATTTCGACAAAATGGTAAACGAGGTAGAGGGAAAATCTCGTCGCAGCTTTGCCCCATCGGTAAGTTTCCCGGCTCTTATGCGTAAGGTATACGTATGGATGACATTGGCTATGGCTATTACTGGCATTACGGCTTATGGTGTCGCAACGTCTCCTGCAATACTTGAGATGATATTTGGTAACAAGTTGGTTTTCTGGGGACTTATAATAGCTGAGTTCGGACTCGTCTTTGGTATCTCAGGTATGCTCAACCGCATCAGTATCACTACTGCCACCCTTATGTTTGTGCTCTACAGCGTAATAAACGGAACGGTGCTTTCAAGTATCTTCCTTGTTTACACAATGTCAAGCATCGGACAGGTATTCTTTATTACAGCCGCTACATTCGGCGCGATGGCGTTGATAGGATACACCACCAAGACAGACCTTACATCGCTTGGCAAGATACTGTTCATGGCTTTAATAGGCTTGATTATTGCTACCGTGGTCAACATCTTTGTTGGTTCAACAGGGCTACAGACCATTGTCAGCTACTTAGGAGTGCTTATCTTCGTAGGACTGACTGCCTATGATTCACAGAAGATAAAGATGATGCTTATGGATGGTGACGTCTACGACGAAGGAGCACAAAAGTTGGCTCTCATAGGTGCTTTGACTCTGTATCTTGACTTTGTAAACCTGTTCCTGTATTTGCTCCGTATCCTGGGCAAAGGAAGAGATTAATAAAAACAACGTAACAACATTAATATGAAGAAATTACTTTCTCTCCCCCCTAACCTCGTCAACTGTTTTTACGACGTTACGGGGCTTGACAACAAAGAGTGGTTCTGCACCAACGACCCCATAGGTAAGAAATTAGGTTCTGGTGGAGGCACCACGTGGTTAATTGAGCAAGCCTACGAGACGTATGGCAATGATTCAGACTTTGACGAATGGCTCAGCAAGGAGAGAAGGCTAATTCTTCATGCTGGAGGACAGAGCCGTAGGCTGCCCGCATACGCTCCCTCTGGGAAAATTCTGACCCCTATCCCTGTCTTCAGATGGGAAAGAGGTCAGAGAC
>CAKQDQ010000211.1 GCA_934229335.1 uncultured Prevotella sp. | reverse complement strand
GCGCCCACTGTTATTGCACAGAGGGCGCGTAAAAAAACTTGTAGTAAAATCTTCATATACGTGTTATCTATAGTGTGTATTACGTTCTGTAGAGACAATAATTACTTCCTTTGTATGCCAGAAGCACCGTTATGTTGTGTTCTCATACCGCTATTACCTCTAAAGGTGTTGCCAGCAGAACGGGTTATATTCCTTTGTGACGGAACAGTGCCAGTGTTAGGACGGTAGCCGTTTCCTGAGTTGTTGCGTCCATTATAGTTTGGCGTAGCGTTGCCATTGGTCACCGTTCTGCGTGTGCTGCTTTCGCGGTTGTAGCCGTTATTGTTGTCTCTTCCATACCTTGGGTAGTCTGAGCGAGTAGTGTTGTCGTTCCTGCCGTTATACCCAGGTCTGTTGTAACCATTGCTGTGGTTAGGCGTTCTGTAGTCGTTTCTGTCGTTAAATCTGTTGTTTCTTTCCGGAACAGGTCTTCCTGGAGCAGGTCTGTAGCTGTCGCGTAGCCCTGTATGTACAAGTCCAGGACGGTAGAAGTTATCCCTTCTTGGCATGTACCATGAGCGTCCACCGTTGTATCGCCAACTGTGTGCACCGCGATATGATGCGAAACACGCAGGTCTGCTGAAGTAGAAAAAGTCGTGGTGAGGGTAATGTGCGTAAACACCAAAGTGCCAATTACCAGCATTCCAGTATAGAGGGCGGAAGAAGTATGACGCTGCGCAGAAGGCATTGTATTGCCAATCTTGCATGATGTACTGCAAATCGATATTACGTTGTCTCCAGCTGGCAGCGTAAACATCATCAACTGTAGTTACGTTCATAAGGTAGTCGAGGTTTATCTCGTATGCAGCCTCATACTGTTGCTCGTTCAGGTTCAGCTCATAAGCCATCTTGTCTGTCAGAAAGAGGGCTTGTTCGCGTGCCTGTTGGTAAGGCATTGCATTGACAGTGACAACAGTGACGAGCATTATTACTATTGTAGTTATAATCTTTTTCATAGTTTTGTGGTTTTAATGTTACTGTTGCAAAGGTAGCAATTCTTTCTTTTACCGTCAAAGGGTAATTCCCTATATGGTATGGGATTTTCCCTACCGTGTGTCGAGTATGTCGTTATCGCCTTATGATTATGCTTCCTCCTATTTTCTGTGCGGTGGCATTGCGTAGCTTTTGCGCCTCGCAAAGCTCCTGCATCAGTTGCGTTAGCTTCTCAGGATTATTGGTGTTCTGTGCTATTTCGTTGCGTAGCAGGTCCAGTTTCTTCGTTATCTTGTTGTTTCTGAAGTCAAGAAGCAGGTGGTTTACGTTTTTTAGTGTAGACTCTATGCTTTCGTCTCTCTGTAAACTTTTTGACAATAGCACCTGTTGTTCAGTCAGACGTATCGCTAATTGGGATATGTCGAAGTCGTGATGTAGTGTAAAGTATCTCTCAGATGAGAAGCCTTCGTCCCACGAATGTTCCGCAGCCTCGTTAAGAATAACGTTGTATAGCTGGTTGTCAAACCTCAGATTGTCCTCGTCAAGATTCTCTTTCACATACTCGGCGATAGTCGTTTCCTGTTCCTTCTGCTCGCTATTACCTTCCGCGTCAGTCTCTTCTACTAAGACATAGAATCTTTTTTCGCCATGTTTTATTATGAGTCTCAGCAGCATATCAGGTATAGTTTCCTGCTTTGGGGTAACGGTAGTATGAGAAGAGGTTGGTGTGCTTGGAGCTGTCTGAATGTAGTTGGACTGTTGTGGAGCCTGTACCTGCGTGACAGTTGTAGGCGGTTGCTGTGGCGTGACATTTGTTTCTGAATGTGAAAATGCCTCGTCGGGCAAAAAAGCGTCTGGCGGTGGGAACTGTCCCTCTAATGAAGAGTGGTAATCCTGCTGCAGAGTCACGCTGTTTTTTCTTCTCTCTCGCTCCTCTTTCTTGCGCTCTTCGTCCCTGAAGTTCCTGATAAACTCGTTCATCTTGGTTATCAGTACCTGCTCTTGTATGCCCAGTCTGGAGGCGCAGTCCTGTATGTACGTAGCGCGAATAATAGGGTCTCCTATTACGCTTACACTCTCTATGATGCTTGATATGGCTTGAGAGCGTTTCACAGGGTCTTTTTCTCCTTCAAGAAGAACTTTCGTCTTAAACTCAATGAAGTCCGTCTGGTGTTCCGTAATGTATGCTCTGAACTCATCAGCGTTATGCTTCTTGGCGAAAGAGTCAGGGTCATCACCGTCAGGCAACAACAGAACCTTGATGTTCATACCCTCTTTTAACAGCATATCGGTTCCGCGCAGAGCCGCCTTTATACCTGCGGCATCACCGTCATACAGTAGAACTATGTTTGTGGTGAAGCGGTGAAGAATGTGGATTTGGTGTTCAGAAAGTGCGGTACCAGAGTTAGCTACCACGTTCTCTATGCCGCATTGGTGCATAGATATGACGTCTGTATATCCCTCAACCATATACACGCAGTCCTCTTTCGCAATGGCTTTCTTTGCCTGAAATATGCCGTAAAGCTCTCTGTCTTTATGGTATATGGGTGAGTCTGGTGAGTTAACGTATTTCTGGCTCACTCCCTTTGTGCGTGCATCAAGTACACGTCCGCCAAAGGCAACGACCTTCCCGCTGACTCCTATCCATGGGAACATGGCGCGACCAGCGAATCTATCCACCAGTTGTCCGTTGTCTCGGCTGTAGCATAGTCCTGTCTTTAGTAGATATTCGTCTTGGTAACCAGCTGCTTTTGCTGCCTTTGCCAACGCCTGTCTGTCGTTAAGGCAAAAACCAAGTCGGAACTTTTGTATGATGTCGTCTCTGATACCGCGCTGCCTGAAGTACTGTAGTCCGATGGCTTTACCATTGATGTCATTCGCCAAAACGTCCTGAAAGTACTTTGCAGCCCATTCGTTGACAATGAACATCGCCTCCCTCTCTGACTGTTCCTTACGTTGTTCCGCTGTCAGCTCTCTTTCCTGTATCTCAATATGATACCTGTTAGCCAACCATCGCAGTGCGTCGGGGTAGGTCATCTGTTCATGTTTCATGATGAACCCTACGCTGTCTCCTCCCTCTCCGCACACGAAACAGTGGCAGGTGCGCCTTGCTGGACTGACATAAAACGAGGGAGTGTGGTCGTTATGGAACGGGCA
>CAKQDQ010000210.1 GCA_934229335.1 uncultured Prevotella sp. | reverse complement strand
CAGACAAAGGTGCTGCATTTTGTTGGCGACAACTGCCGCGTTATCAAAGACAATATGTTCCCCGTTCCTCCTCTCTTCCGTATCATACACGAACAGAGTGGTACCGACTGGAAGGAAATGTACAAAGTGTTCAACATGGGACACCGTATGGAGATTTACGTTGCACCAGAGACTGCCGAGAAGGTTATCGCTATCAGTAAGTCTTTCAATATCGACGCTCAGATTGTTGGACGTGTAGAAGAGGGAGAGAAGTCGCTTACTATCAAGAGTGAGTTCGGAGAGTTCAATTACTAAACCGATTATACGAATACAGACAAGCAACTAAATGGCTGAGAATAACATAATACAGAAACTTGACGGTCTGGAAGCACGCTACGAAGAGGTTACTACGCTTATCACTGACCCGTCTGTAATTGCTGACCAACAGCGTTTTGTGAAGTTGACGAGAGAATATAAGGAGCTCGGCGACATCATGAAGCTGCGCAAAAGATATATTGACTGCATCGAGGCTATTGCCGAAGCTAAAGACTTGCTGGCTAACGAGAGTGACCCTGAGATTAAGGAAATGGCACGCGAACAACTGCAAGAGAACGAAGCGGCACAGCCAGGACTGGAGGAAGAGATTAAGATTGCTCTTGTACCGAAAGATCCTGAGGACGCGAAGAACGTGGAAATGGAGATTCGTGCAGGAACAGGAGGTGACGAGGCATGTCTCTTTGCTGGCGACTTGTTTAATATGTATAAACGCTTCTGCGACTCGAAGGGATGGAATCTCAGCGTAACTGACGTCAGCGAGGGTGCTGTCGGCGGCTTTAAGGAAATTGACTTTGCCGTTAGCGGCGAAGGTGTCTACGGAGTATTGAAGTACGAATCGGGCGTACACCGTGTGCAGCGTGTACCTGTTACTGAGAGTAACGGACGTATGCAGACATCTGCCGCCACTGTTGCCGTACTGCCAGAAGCAGAGGCTTTTGATGTGCAGATTAATGAGGGCGAGATTAAATGGGATACTTTCCGCTCAAGTGGTGCTGGTGGTCAGAATGTGAACAAGGTGGAGTCTGGCGTTCGTGCTCGATATATGTGGAAGAATCCTAACACGGGCGAGACGGAAGAGATACTTATTGAGTGTACTGAGACTCGTGACCAGCCTAAGAATAAGGAACGCGCACTGGCGCGCCTGCGCACATATATATATGACAAGGAGCATCAGAAGTATCTGGACGATATTGCCAACAGACGTAAGACTCTTGTCTCTACGGGTGACAGATCGGCTAAGATACGTACTTACAACTTCCCACAAGGACGTGTGACGGATCACCGTATCGGGTATACCACACACGACCTACAGGGATTCCTCGGCGGTGACATTCAAGCAATGATTGACGCTCTGACGGTTGCTGAGAACGCTGAGAGAATGAAAGAGGCAGAACTTTAACACTACTATAACGCTTTCATAACTATGGGAGTATTCACAACTATCAAAAAAGAGGAGGAAAAGAAGGACGGTAAGACTGTGCCCGCCTCTGACTTCATGGAACGCATGACAAGAATGCAACAGGAGAAAAAACAGTTGAAGGAGGTTCCATATACTGAAATGCCTAAAGATAAGATATAAGACTATGACAAGAGAAGAACTGGTAAAACAGATTTTCAAAAAGGAGAGCTTCCTTTGCGTCGGACTGGACGTTGACTTAAACAAGGTGCCTAAGCACATTCTTAATGAGGAAGACCCTATATTCGCTTTCAATAAGCAGATTATTGACGCTACTGCACAGTACTGCGTGGCTTATAAACCTAACCTCGCTTTCTACGAAGCGTATGGCATAAAGGGACTTGTGGCTTTTGAGAAGACCGTAAAATATATTCAGGAGAAGTATCCTGAGCTGTTCATCATTGCCGACGCTAAACGCGGTGACATTGGTAACACCTCGAAGATGTACGCACAGACGTTCTTTGGAGAGTATAAGGTTGACGCTCTGACGGTTGCACCTTACATGGGTGAAGACAGCGTGGTACCGTTCCTTTCATATGAAAGTGAGAAGAAACCATGGGTAATTTTGCTTGCCCTGACAAGTAACAAGGGGTCTTTTGACTTCCAGCAAACTACTGATACTGACGGATGCCGCCTCTTCGAGAAGGTTATCAAGAAGAGCCAGGAATGGGGAACGCCTGAGAATCTGATGTATGTAGTGGGAGCTACACGCGGAGAAATGTTCAAGGACATCAGAAAGGTGGCTCCTGAGCACTTCCTTCTCGTACCGGGAGTAGGAGCACAGGGTGGATCACTGCAGGACGTTTGCGCCTACGGCATGACGAAAGACTGTGGACTGCTGGTAAATTCAAGCCGTGGCATTATCTTTGCCGACAACACGGAGAGATTTGCTGAAGTAGCTGCAGAGAAGGCGAAAGAGCTTCAACAGCAGATGAGGGAGGAACTAAAGAAACTTTAACCACCAAGAGAAGAATGGAATTTTCAGCACAACAAATAGCAGAACTGATACAAGGTCGCGTGGAAGGCGACGCTAACGCTAAAATTAATACGTTTGCTAAGATTGAGGAAGGAAAGCCTGGAGCTATTTCTTTCCTCTCTAACCGCAAATACGAGAATTATATTTATGACACAAAGTCAAGCGTGGTACTCGTTGACGAAAACCTTGTGCTGGAGAAACCAGTCAACGCTACGCTCATAAGGGTAAAAAACGCTTACGAGGCTGTAGCGAAACTGCTACAGATGTACGAATCAATGAAACCGAAGAAGAAGGGTATTGATTCGCTCGCATTTATTCACCCATCGGCTAAAATCGGTAAGGATTGCTACATAGGTCCATTTGTAGCTATTGGACCTGACGTTACTATTGGTGACGGTTGCGTACTGCATCCACACGTAACGGTGGGGGAAAAGGCTACTGTAGGCAATAATACGGAGATTTATAGCAATGCGGTGATTTACCACCACTGTCGAGTTGGCAATAACTGTATTCTGCACGCGGGATGCGTAGTGGGTGCTGACGGATTCGGATTTGCACCCACTAAGGATGGATACGACAAGATTCCACAAATAGGTATCGTAACTATCGAAGATAACGTTGAGATTGGTGCCAATACATGTATTGACCGTTCTACTATGGGAAGCACTTATG
>CAKQDQ010000209.1 GCA_934229335.1 uncultured Prevotella sp. | reverse complement strand
GATATAATGTCCTGTTTTGCTTGTTGACTGACCCGTGCGTCGTAGTTAACATTAGGTGTGAGGTATTCGTTAATGTTACACTGTCGCAGTTCCTCGCGGTATTTCTCCAGTCTCTTGTCTGCAAAGAGTGATTCGTAAGCCATCTTTGTAGAGTATACCTCTTTCAGCGTAGTACGTTTAGCCTGTTTGTCATTGACAAGCATAAATGTGTAAAGGCTGTCTTTCTTGAACAGCGTGGCATAGTCTTCCTGCTTCATAATGCCCCTGTCGTAAATGGCAGACATAGCGTTTGCTACGAGCTGCATGGCGTAAGCAGAGACGCCAGGCATCCCTTCTCCATATTTCTTAAGGAAGAGAGCCGTCTGCTTCTTACCTATGTTGTCGTTACGCACATAGTAAGGCAGATACTCATTTTTAAGAGCCTCCTCTTGTTCCTGCTGCACTATAGCGGGGTCTTTCATAATGAGAATCTGACCAGGCGATATCAGCTGTGGGTTAATCCAAGGTTCGTTGATGGTATATGTAAGTCGCGGTTTCTCCGTATTAGGCATAAACAGTACTATTAGCGATACCGTAATGACCAACACACCGAGAGTAGCGAGAAATGATTTAAGATTAGACAACTTCGAGGTTGTCACGTTTTCCATTGCCATAATTGTGATGGTGTTAAGGTGGATTATGGATATTTAAGGAACGGTGGAACCGTCGTCGCATTTGTGTGCTATAATAAATGCACTTACAACTTGCGAGTGCGAAAATACAAAAAAAAAACGGTTCTGACTATAAAAACGACGAAAAAGTTAGTTGATACGGGATTTATTTGCTAACTTTGCAATCAAAATACGCTTATAAAGCTTTTTATACATCTTTTTAGAATTATACTTTTATAAATTTATATGAGCGAAAGAAAAGTAAGAGTGCGTTTTGCACCGAGTCCTACAGGAGCACTGCACATCGGTGGTGTTCGTACTGCTTTGTTTAATTATTTGTTTGCTCGCCAGCATGGTGGAGAGCTTATATTTCGTATAGAAGATACAGATTCTAACCGTTTTGTGCCAGGTGCGGAGGATTACATAATAGAGTCGTTCCGCTGGTTAGGCATAACATTCGACGAGGGCGTTAGCTTCGGAGGCGACAAAGGACCATACAGACAGAGTGAACGTCGTGACATATACAAGAAATACGTACAGCAACTCCTTGATAACGGAAAGGCATACATCGCCTTTGATACGCCAGAGGAACTGGAAGCTAAGCGTAATGAGATAAAGAATTTCCAGTATGATGCACATACACGTATGCAGATGCGCAACTCTCTTACCCTTTCTAAGGAAGAGGTAGACGAGCTTATCTCTGACGGAAAGCAGTATGTGGTGCGCTTTAAGATAGAACCAGGAGAGGAAGTTCTTGTGAACGACCTGATACGTGGTGAAGTTCGCATCAAAACAGACATTCTTGACGATAAGGTGCTTTACAAGAGTGCGGACGAATTGCCTACCTATCACCTTGCCAATATCGTTGATGACCACCTTATGGAAGTGTCACACGTGATACGAGGTGAGGAATGGTTGCCTTCAGCTCCGCTTCATGTGTTGCTTTACCGTGCCTTCGGTTGGGAGGATACAATGCCACAATTTGCTCACCTGCCATTGCTGTTGAAACCTGAAGGTAAGGGAAAGCTGTCAAAGCGTGACGGCGATCGTCTTGGATTCCCAGTGTTCCCATTGGAGTGGCATGACCCTAAGACTGGTGAGGTAAGCTCAGGTTATCGCGAAAGCGGATATTTCCCAGAGGCTGTAGTGAACTTCTTGGCATTGTTAGGATGGAATCCTGGCACCGAGCAAGAGGTGTTCTCACTCGACGAGTTAGTAAGAGCCTTTGATATTTCAAGATGTTCTAAGGCTGGTGCAAAGTTCGACTACAAGAAGGGTATATGGTTCAACCATGAGTATATGCTGATGAAGTCTGCTGACGAGATAGCACGTCTCTTTGCACCAATAGTTGCCAATAACGGAGCAGACGCTACAATGGAGCAGATTACGAAGGTGGTAGAAATGATGAAAGACCGTGTAAACTTTGTACATGAGCTGTGGCCGTTATGCTCGTTCTTCTTCTATGCTCCAGACCATTATGATGAAAAGACAGTCAAGAAACGTTGGAAGGAGAACTCTGCGGAGGTAATGAAAGAGCTTGCGGAGGTGCTGAATGGCATTGATGACTTTTCCGTTGAAGGGCAGGAACCCGTTGTTATGGTTTGGATAGAAGAGAAGGGCTATAAGCTTGGTGAGGTGATGAACGCATTTCGTCTCTGTCTTGTTGGTGAAGGAAAAGGTCCAGGTATGTTCGACATCAGCGCGTATTTAGGTAAGGAAGAGACCATAAACAGAATAAACAAGGCCGTTGAAGTTCTGGGATAATAAATGTATAACATATTATTATATATATATGAGTTTGGCATCCTTATCGCAACGCTCTTCTCTAACAAAGTGGCGAAGATGTGGAAGGGCGAAAGGGAGGCTTTCAAACTCTTGAAAGAGAAAGTAGACCCCGAGGCGCAGTATGTATGGTTTCATGCTGCGTCGTTAGGAGAATTTGAGCAGGGACGCCCTATTATAGAAGAATATAGAAGGGAGTTTCCGCAACATAAGATATTGTTGACATTCTTCTCGCCTTCTGGTTATGAGGTAAGAAAAGACTATGACAGCGCTGATATAGTATGTTATCTGCCTATTGATACTCCAACCAATGCCATACGCTTCTTGAGAACAGTACGTCCTGTGGCTGCGTTCTTTATAAAGTATGAGTTCTGGTATAACTACTTGCATATTCTTCGCCACCGTAAAGTGCCAGTATATAGTGTAAGCAGTATATTCAGAAAGGAACAAATATTCTTTAAGTGGTATGGATTTCAGTACAGACACGTACTAAAGTGCTTCACGCATTTCTTTGTGCAGAACGAGGAAAGCCGTAGGTTGCTCGCTAAATTGGGCATGAACAATGTTACGATAACGGGCGATACACGTTTTGACAGAGTGATGCAGATAGCGAAGGAAAGTAAAGATATTCCTGCTGTTGAGGCTTTCAAAAACGGCAAGAAGGTATTTGTTGCAGGAAGCTCATGGTTACCTGATGAGCAAATCTTCATTC
>CAKQDQ010000208.1 GCA_934229335.1 uncultured Prevotella sp. | reverse complement strand
GACAGATAATGAAGTGTTCGAAGTTTCACAATGTCAGAAAACCAAGCGCCAATAACGCTTTTCTTATGTTTGCCCTCAACCAACCGTCACTCTTTCAAGCGACATCGGCGCAGGGCTACTTGCTATATTCGCACATCAAGTACGAAACAGCGTGCCAAAGATAATGAAAATAATGGAATCGACCAAACAAAAATCGAAATGATTGATGTTTGGTCGCAGAAAAAATGTGTTTTTATAATTTTCGGCTACTGAAAAACTGTCTTCATCACAGAAACATTATCTCGTAAGGGTTGTATTCTTATAAAGGAAGTCTATATCAGAAAAGTCATCTTTGTTATTGTTGGTTTGGGATATGCCCTGAGGCATCTATAGCAGCTCACCCCAAAAGGATTTCTCAGATTTATGGGCGTTGAAGAGTTGTATCTCAACAAAATCTTGCGACCATACGAGACTTTACCTAAAGAAGGTTACACAAAAGAGCAAATAGCGGAACTTATGTATATAAATAGACTTTGGACAAGCTCCTAAGCGAGTTGTCGATTTGTTTGAGGACTTATCAGACTTGAATTTTATATTCTTGCAACTTCAAATGATTTATAAGGTGAAGCTTGTGGAACGTAAGTCTGTAATCGTCTTTGATGAAGTCCAACTGGCTCCCAAAGCGCGCCAAGCTATCAAATACTTAGTTGCTGATGGACGCTACGATTATATCGAGACTGGTTCTCTTATTGGTATCAGAAAATTTACAGAAGGTATTCTGATTCCAAGTGAAGAGACTACTATCGAGATGTATCCTATGGATTATGAAGAGTTCAGATGGGCAATGGGAGATGAGGTCAGTATTACTTTGCTTAGACAATGTTTTGAGTCAAAAAGAGCACTTGGTGATGCTGTCGTTAGACAAACTCTTCGAGATTTCAGACTTTATATGTTGATTGGTGGAATGCCTCAGGTCGTATCTGAATACATTAAGACTAATAATTTTGCCGATGTTGATGAGATGAAGCGCTCGATTATAAGTCTCTATGATGCAGACTTACGAAGAATAGATTCTACGGGGCGTGCTTCGTTGCTCTTCAATAATATTCCTGCTCAATTGTCTCATGGTGGTGGCCGTTATCAGGTAAGTGCCGTGATTGATAATCAAAGAGCAGAAAACATTCTGCCGATATTGGAGGACATGAAGAACTCTATGATAGTGAATGTGGCATATCATGCGGATAATCCTAATGTGGGTATGTCTTTGACTAAGAATTTGGAGAAGTTCAAGTTGTATTTGCATGATACAGGACTGTTTGTAACTTCTATGTTTATGGATAAGAAAGCAACGGAGAATGTAATTTATAATAAGTTGCTCAATGACAAGCTTAATACCAATTTGGGATATGTCTATGAGAATGTTGTGGCTCAGATGTTGAGGGTAGCAGGAAACAATCTGTTCTACTATACATTCCCTTCCAAGACATCAAATCATCTTTATGAGATTGACTTCTTGCAGAGTAGAGGAAACAAATTGTGTCCATTGGAAGTGAAGTCTTCAGGGTATGCAACACATTCTTCTATAGATAATTTCTGTGATAAGTTCTCTGACCGTATATCTAATAAGTACCTTATTTATACAAAGGACTTTCGCAAGGATAAAGGAGTTACGTGTCTTCCTGTATTTATGGTACCTTTCTTATGATATGGTCGCCTTTTACGGACTTCTACCGAGAAATAAAATGATCAATACTCGTGGCTTATAGCCCTAACTGCTTGGTATGCAATGCAGCCCTTCCTCTTTGATGAGGAGGAGTACTAAACGTATTAACCATTAACACAGAAAAAATAAACAGCGATATTAGAATATTTACATAACATTCTAATATCGCTGTTTTTGCCATTCCATAGATACCTCTGCTATCTATGGATGCTTTTTCGCAAAATGTCGCAAAAAAAAATGCCTTTATAATGACATATCGTTTTTCTTACCACTTCCATTATTCTCAAACAGATCGTCATTTTATATTCTTCTGGCATTTTCGCAAGCTACACAGTCCCAACATAACCAACTATATATTAGTTACTTACACATCGTCACGACAAAAAGAGTTCTCGTTTCAGCAGTAACATCTATGCTTTTGCCTGATAAAAGAGCCCAAATCGTGCGACAATCAGGCCGCTTTCGTAATGCGAACACTATGCTTTTACAACACGAAACAATCCTAATCACCATGAAAGATGGAAAGAAACAGCCATAATTGGCATTTTTACTACGCGAAAAAAGTGATATTATGTTTTTTAGCTGTATAGAAGTCGTGAACCCTTATTTTTCTAATTGTTAGAGAAAAAAAACTTTTTGTGTCGCTCTGTGTCATTCTGTATAACGTACATTATATAATAAGATGTCATACACATATTATAAAATAAAGAATTATAATGTACCATAAAGTTGAGCGACAGACGGGGTTCGAACCCGCGACCCCAAGCTTGGGAAGCTTGTGCTCTACCAACTGAGCTACTATCGCATTATACAAACCGCACGAAAGAAAGTAGTATATACAAAAAGTAAAAGGGAGATGAAAGCCATTTATATTATAAACAAACTTTCAACCTCCCCCTCTCATGCTCTATGGAGCCGATAACGAGACTCGAACTCGTGACCCACGCATTACGAATGCGTTGCTCTACCAACTGAGCCATATCGGCATTTCTTTTAAGCGAGTGCAAAGTTAATAAATATTTTTCGTTCACGCAAATTATTTAAGAATATTTTTTTTCGAAGATTACCACGCATAACATAAAAATATAGCCAACAAGTTAAAAAGCGTTAATATAGCGAGTTAAAAACAATGTACTCTTGTCAAATTCAGAAAAAAGCAGTAACTTTGCACACTGTTTGGAATAAGTATCAATTAACGATCTTAAAATTAAAAGATAGCAATGTCTAAAGTTTGTCAAATTACCGGCAAGAAGGCAATGATCGGTAACAACGTTTCACACTCAAAGCACCGCACAAAGCGCAGCTTCGATGTGAACCTTTTCAATAAAAAGTTCTTCTATGTAGAGGAGAACTGCTGGATTAGCCTCAGAATTTCTGCCGCTGGTCTTCGCATGATTAATAAGGTAGGTCTTGACGCAGCCCTCAAGCAGGCTACAGCAAAAGGCTACGTAGATTGGAAGGATATTAAAGTAGTAGGAGAATAAGCACTAT
>CAKQDQ010000207.1 GCA_934229335.1 uncultured Prevotella sp. | reverse complement strand
CCTTAATGCCATCCCAACGCTCTGCCACGTTCTCTTTCCACTGTGCGATGTCCTTAGCCATCTGATAGTCGTTGGCATTAACCTTAGCAGAACGTTCAGCAAGCTTGCTGTAGAACTTAGTGTAGTAGTCATCGAGCTGACGCTTCATTGTGTAGTGAGGTGCAATGGTAGCGATAGAGTTCTTGATAACCTTGATCCAGTCCTTAGAGATGCCATTCTTGTCCTTGTCATAGTAAAGAGGAACAATCTCGTTCTCAAGCATATTGTAGATAGTAGCAGCGTCAAGCTGGTCCTGATAGCCCTGATTCTGGTAAGTACGCTCCTGCTTCAGTGCCCAACCAGCACCCTTACGGTAGCCTTCTACCCACCATCCATCGAGGACAGAAAGGTTAACTACACCGTTCATCTCTGCCTTTTCACCTGATGTACCAGATGCTTCGAGCGGACGAGTAGGAGTGTTCATCCAGATATCAACACCAGATACAAGGCGACGAGCGAGCTGGAAGTCATAGTCTTCAAGGAAGATAATCTTGCCAAGGAACTCAGGACGCTGTGAAATCTCGAAGATACGCTTAATCAAGCCCTGACCAGCACCGTCAGCAGGGTGTGCCTTACCAGAGAAGAAGAAGAGTACAGGACGCTCTGGGTTGTTTACAATCTTAGAGAGACGGTCAAGGTCTGTGAAGAGAAGATGTGCACGCTTGTATGTAGCGAAGCGGCGACAGAAGCCTATCATCAACGCGTTAGGGTTGATACGCTCAAGAAGTGACACTACGCGTGCAGGGTCACCCTGGTTCTTAAGCCATGACTCTGTGAACTTATCGCGAATGTATTTTACGAGCTTCTGCTTCAGTGCCATACGTGTCTCCCAGATTTCGGTGTCTGGGCAGTCGTAGATACCGTGCCAAAGTTCTTCATTTGACTGGTCCTCATAGAAGCCCTTCTTGAGGTACTTGTCGTAAACCTTACGCCACTCTGTAGCGCACCATGATGGGAAGTGAACGCCATTGGTAACGTAACCAACGTGATTCTCCTCTGGGTAGTAACCGTTCCAGATAGAAGAGAACATCTTTTGTGATACCCAACCGTGGAGTTTAGACACACCGTTAACCTCCTGACAGGTGTTGCAAGCGAATGTTGACATACAGAAACGCTCGTTGTCGTCGTCAGGATTGATGCGACCCATGCCGATAAACTCGTTCCATGAGATGCCAAGCAGCTGTGGATAGCCACCCATATACTTGCCAAAGAGATCCTTATCGAAGTAATCGTGACCTGCTGGCACTGGAGTGTGAACGGTATAGAGTGAAGATGCGCGAACGATCTCCATTGCCTGATTGAATGTGAAGCCCTGCTTTACGTAGTCAACAAGGCGTTCCAGGTTGCAGAGAGCTGCGTGACCCTCGTTGCAATGGTATACCTGCTTCTTGATGCCGAGTTTCTTCAGCATGAGCATACCACCGATACCGAGAAGGATCTCCTGCTTAAGACGGTTCTCCCAGTCACCACCATAGAGGGCGTGTGTGATAGGACGGTCGTACTCAGAGTTCATGTCGTTGTCAGTATCAAGGAGATACAGAGTTACACGACCAACGTTAGCCTGCCATACAAGGGCGTGAACCATATAGTTCATGTAAGGTACGTCAACTACAACCTGATTGCCGTTCTCGTCGAGAGTACGTGTGATAGGCAGAGAGTTGAAGTTCTGTGCGTCATAGTTAGCAATCTGCTGACCGTCCATAGCGAGGCTCTGCTTGAAGTAGCCATAGCGATAGAGGAAGCCGATACCGCACATATCCACGTTAGAGTCAGAAGCCTCCTTGATGTAGTCACCAGCAAGCATACCGAGACCACCAGAGTATATCTTGAGAGAGTTGTGTATACCGAACTCCATAGAGAAGTAAGCAACAGAAGGACGTGTAGCGTCTGGCTTAACGCTCATATATTCCTGGAAGTGCTTGTACACAGCCTTCACGTTAGCCATAATCTTGCTGTCCTTAACGATCTCTTCCTTACGCTCGTAGCTGAGTTGCTCAAGGAGCTGTACAGGATTGTGTGCAACCTTCTCGTAAAGGTCCTCGTCAAGGCTGCGGAACATATCACGTGCGTCATAGTTCCATACCCACCAAAGATTGTGTGCAATCTCGTCAAGGCACTCCAGCTCTTTAGGGAGTGTTGACTTTACGTTAAACTCCTTCCATACAGGAGTGTTTGCATAGTCTGATTTAATCTTCATGATGTTTTTCTTTTATGATATTCCTTTTTGTTGTGAATATTTACGTTGTAAATAATTCTATTTGTTCTTTAATGCAAAGTCGTATGCTTGCCAGTAGTACTTTATAAATTCGCTCCACAGTGCTTTCTTTGACAGTTTATCGGCAGCGGTGCGTGCCTTCTTAACTTGTGCTTCCGTGAAGTTAGAATACTCTGTAATAGTATCCTTAATCTGGTCTGCTACTTCTGAGTAGTTATAGTCTGTGCGGTGTACTGTCTTCACCCCGTCGGCTATTTCGCTGTAGGCACCCTTCTCAGAGTTAGCCCATAGTCCGAAGCCTGCAAGGTCAGTAGTGATGCATGGCACTTTGAAAGCTACAGCCTCAAGCGGTGTGTAGCCCCAAGGTTCATAGTAAGAGGGGTATACGTTGAGGTCGTTGCCGATGATACAGTCATAATATGAGAGGTTAAGTATACCGTCGTTACCAGTCAGATAGCATGGCACGAATATTACTTTTACCTTATTCTCCTTCTGGTTCCACATATTCAGCCCCTTCATCATGCATAGAGCTTTGTCCTCATTCATGTTGTGTAGCCAGTGAGTTATCATTGGTGTGTCGAGAGCTGTGTTGTATGTCTTACCACTTGCTATACGTTCAGCGAGGTCTTCACGTGCGTCACCCACCCACGCCGGTACCTCAATGAGAGCCAATACCTGTTTATTTAGCTTCTCATCATAGTTAAGGCGGTTCATAGCCTCTATGAATACATCGATACCTTTGTTGCGGAACTCATATCGTCCGCTTGTTGCTATAATCAGAGTGTCGTCGTTAAACTCGCAGCCAGTCAAGCAGTTCGCCATCTGAAGTATGCGTTTACGAGCTTCCTTACGCTTGGCGTTAAACTTTGCTCCCTTTGGCACAAAGTCATTCTCAAAGCCGTTAGGCAACACCACGTCAACTGGTTCTATCAGCTCTTTACACTCCTTTGCGGTAATGTCGCTTACAGT
>CAKQDQ010000206.1 GCA_934229335.1 uncultured Prevotella sp. | reverse complement strand
TGCTGATGGCAAGACATCAGAAAATAGCTAAACTCTTTGACGAAGATTTTTGGGTGACACGATGACGAAGTCAGGAGGGCACGACGATTCATGTTGTTCATCTCTTTTTCTGGATACCAGTAAAAATAAGCCATGAAAAGCATTACCATAAGGATATAGACCGCAATAAATTTTAGGGCATTATAGAACCAACGTTTAAAATCTAAAAATATGTACTTCTTCATTTTTTTATATGTTTTTTGAGTGGTTAAAATCCAACTTGTCTCTTATAATGAGATTTATATGACGTTTGCATATGCATAATAACACAGCGTTAATATATCTGATTTTCTCTATGAAGGAAAGACTTCTGAAGTCCGTGCCTCCCAAGATGCTTCTCAAATAAGGTTTATTTTTCATATGTGAAAGTATTTATAGGGTGAAACTGATTTATCCATAATCATATTTTATACATTCTGGTGCAAATGTAGTCCATACCTGTGTAAGTTCGTTTCACACCATAAGATTTTTTTTGGGGTGGGGGTGGGGGGAACACCTTTATAATACTTTTGTCGCGTATATTAAAGATAAAGTTTTGATAAAATAATCTAAACCTGTATATCTTTTTAGTACACCATATTCATACCTTTGCACATAGTTGATAAACAAACAAAAGAATTGATATGGCAAAAACACGTATACAATACATCAAGGAAGCCGCAAACAAGTTGGTCGACAGCAAACTTCAACGATTGGGTGCGGCAAAAACGCAGGAAATATTCAAGGGTGTCATGCAGAATATCGGACTTGAATCCATGGAGGAGGTATATCTATTTGTGGCACAGTTTGACCTTACCTGCCGTGACAGAGCATCCAACATGGATGACTTGTCATCATACTTCGAGTGCTCGTCACTGGATATGTTAGAATATATCCCTGCACTCAAATCATTAGAACGCAAGGGTCTGCTGGTGCGCCGCAGCAAGAGAGAGAACAACATCTTTAAGCAAAGATTCGTGGTGAGCGATGCTGTGATGGCAGACATCATAGAGAATAGACCTGTAGCTATAGGCAAGGGGTACGTCAGCAATGTACAGATAGATAAATATGAGTTCTGCAAGAGCATTGCAGAAAAGGTTGAAGACTATGAAGTGGTGACTGACGACTTGGTGCTGTTCACAGAAAAACAAGAACAAAGTTGCGCTCACCTACCTTTTGTGAAGAAGATAAAAAAGGATGTGCCCGACATTCTTGATCGTATCTTGTTCTATGACATATGTCGTGACAACTTCGAAAAAGATGGAGAACGTAACTCAGACATAGCTACGACGATGAGGGACATTTTCTCCAATATTGGCCAGCGCATACTTACTAAAAAGGCTATCATGGATAAAGAACATACTCTTATAAGACTAGGATTGGTGGAGCTTGTTGATGATGACGAAATAATGCTTACCGACGATGGCAAAGAGTACTTCTATGATGAAGATATACAGGCATTCTGTAAACCGATGAAATGCGATGACATATATGCCTTTATAGAGAAAGTCTATGACTATATTCATTCCGACAATTATGACTCGAGCAACGCTGACAGTGTGAACAGACTAATAAAGACAATTAGTAAACTTGAAAACGCCAACAAACATATTCCTGAAGTTAAAAGGATAAACAATATTATACCCAATGAGTGTGAAAGAGTTTTGTTTTATACAGCAGGGCAATCTATGATAGAAAACGATTCCATGTCACTTTCCTTCGAAATTCAAAAACTATACCCAGTCAGAAAACGGAAACAGTTACTCAAAGATTTTATAAACAACAACCATTCTCTTCAGAAGACGGACTTGGTAGAAATCGAGAATACATCATCACTATTCGGCGAGAGCACAATCATTGTGCTTACCGATAAAGGCAAGGAAGTACTACTTGGTGAAGACGCAGCACTATATATAGATAATGTGTCAGACAAGCAGCTACTTATTAGCGACAAAATTACAGAAAAAAAGTTGTTTTTCTCTGGCGAACTGCAGAAACAACTATCGCTCCTCAGCAACAGCCTAAACGAGGAACATTACAAAACTCTATGTGCAAGATTGGAAGAAAAACAACTACCTAAAGGCATCGCTGCATTGTTTTATGGTGAACCTGGTACGGGAAAGACGGAGAGCGTGATGCAGATAGCCAGAGCTACGGGACGCGACATCATGCATGTGGATATCAGTGCTACCAAGACCTGCTGGTTTGGCGAGAGCGAAAAACTCATCAAGAAGGTATTTACCGATTACCGACGTCTCTGTAAGAAAAGTGTCATTAAGCCCATATTGCTATTCAATGAGGCGGATGCTGTGTTCTCCAAGCGCAAGGACGTGGGTAGCGGAAGTGTTGCACAAACAGAGAACGCTATACAGAACATCATACTTGAGGAGATGGAAACGCTTGATGGAATACTCATAGCCACTACTAACCTTGCCGATAACCTCGACCATGCCTTCGAGCGTCGCTTCTTGTTCAAGATACGTTTCGACAAGCCCACAATAGAGGCAAAGACCAACATCTGGATGAGCAGGTTGCCAAATCTTTCCTCCGAGGATGCACACACATTGGCCTCCAACTACGACTTTAGTGGCGGACAGATTGACAACATCACACGAAAGGCGCTCATGCAAGATATTATAAAAGGAATAAAACCGACTCTAAACAATCTTGTTACTATATGTAGTGAAGAAAAGATTTCCAAGAATAACCACAAGAAGATAGGATTTATGCCATAATCCGTTAGTAAAACACATGTGTGCAAAGTTAGTGTTAAACCAAAGGAAATAATCTTCTTTCTAATAGTTTTATACTAACTTTGTACCAATAATAGGATATAAAGCTACACTGCGCTACAAGACGCTACAAGTAGGCTACATTTTTTTTGCGACATGAAAGTGACGTAATATGCTGAATATCAAGTAAGCTACATGGTGCTACAACGTAATGAGCATGATTCCGCTTATAGTGTTTCGGAAATAATTCAGACTTGTGACGTTTATACGAAGAGTAGCAGTAAAGTCATGTTGGTTGAACGACATGTATAGGTTAATTTGTGCTCAAAAATCCTCAATACATTGAGGAGCAATAAGCCCAAAGTAGACCTTACAAATCTTAAAATAGTTAAATCGTGTAACATAAGCCGTTCATAATCAACGATTTAGGATGTTGTGTCTTGCGCCAGTTCTGCGCCAAATTTGGTGCAAAAAGGAGATATTTGAAAAAAATAACCATTGATAATC
>CAKQDQ010000205.1 GCA_934229335.1 uncultured Prevotella sp. | reverse complement strand
TGGTAAGGGTGCTGACCTTGTTGGTTTACACTACCAGCAGCTGATGCCATGGGTAAAGCCATGTGATCTCGTTGACGATAAAGTTGTCGTAAAAGAGAATGAGGCTTTCCGTATCATTCCTGGTGACTATGTAACGACTGAGGATGGTACAGGTATCGTACATATCGCTCCTACGTTTGGTGCTGATGATGCCAAGGTGGCTAAAGATGCAGGGATTCCTTCTCTCTTCGTGATAGACAAGGCTGGCGATACACGACCAATGGTAGATTTTCAGGGAAAGTATTTCGTGAAAGAGGATATGGATCCCGCATTTGTTGAGACTTGTGTAAACGACGAGTATTGGAAGCATAGTGGCGACTACGTAAAGAATGCTTATGATCCAAAGTATAACGTAGACGGAAAGTATGACGAGAAGGCTGCCAACAAGGATATGGATCTTAACGTTATTATCTGTCTTGAGATGAAAGAGGCAGGTACTGCCTTTAAGATAGAGAAGCACGTTCATAATTATCCACATTGCTGGCGTACTGACAAACCTGTGCTTTATTATCCTCTCGACTCATGGTTTATTCGTTCTACGGCTTGCAAAGACCGAATGGTAGAACTGAACAAAACCATAAACTGGAAGCCAGAGTCTACCGGTTCAGGACGCTTCGGTAAGTGGCTTGAGAATCTTAACGATTGGAACCTATCACGTTCACGTTATTGGGGAACTCCACTTCCTATTTGGCGTAATCGTGATACAAAGGAGGAAATATGCATAGGAAGCCTTGAAGAACTCTATAATGAAATAGAAAAGGCTGTTGCTGCTGGTGTTATGAAGAGCAATCCGTTAAAGGATAAGGGATTTGTTCCAGGTGATATGAGTCAAGAGAACTATGACCGTATTGATATACATCGTCCATACGTTGATGATATAAAACTCGTTGGCAAAAATGGTTCTGTATTGACACGTGAGTTAGATCTTATTGATGTATGGTTCGATTCTGGTGCGATGCCTTACGCACAGGTACACTATCCGTTCGAGAATAAGGAAGTGATAGATAATCGTACCTCATATCCAGCAGACTTTATTGCAGAAGGTGTAGATCAAACACGTGGTTGGTTCTTTACACTTCACGCTATCGCAACGATGGTGTTTGATTCTGTAGCGTACAAGAATGTAATATCAAACGGCTTAGTACTTGATAAGAATGGTATCAAGATGTCAAAGCGTATTGGTAACGTTATCAATCCGTTTGACTGTATTGCAAAATATGGTACTGATGCGGTAAGATGGTATATGATAACAAACTCCGCACCATGGGACAACCTATCGTTTGATCCTGATGGCGTGAAGGAAGTAACATCGTCATTCTTTATTAAGTTGCACCAAGCATACTCGTTCTTTACACTGTATGCTAATGTTGATGGTTTCGACTATTCAGAGGAGGATGTACCGTTTGCGGAACGTCCCGACTTCGACCGTTGGTTGTTGTCAGAGCTTAATACTCTGGTTAAGGATGTAGACACAATACTTAATAATTATGAACCGACACCTGCTGGAAGACTTATACAGAGCTTCGTAATTGACAAATTATCAAATTGGTACATTCGTCTGAATAAGAAACGCTTCTGGGGTGGAGGCATGACTAAGGATAAGCTGTCTGCATATCAGACACTGTATACTTGCCTTGATACTCTCAGTCGTCTTATTGCGCCAATATCGCCATTCTATGCTGATCAGCTGTTTAGAGACCTAAATGATGTTACAGGCAAGGATAGCTCTATTAGCGTACATCTGGCAAAATATCCAGAAGTAAAGGAAGAGTATATAGATAAGGAGCTGGAGAATGCTATGCAGTTGGCTATGCAGATTACCTCAATGGTATTGTCACTGCGTAAGAAAGTTAAGATTCCTGTAATACAGGCACTGCAGGCTATATCAATTCCTGTTAACGATGCACAGTTGCGTGACAGTATAGAGAGAATGGCATCTGTAATACTTGCTGAGACTAACGTTAAGGAACTACAGTTCATTGAGGACGGTCACGGCATGCAGTTGGTCAAGAAAGTGAAGTGTAACTTCCGCACTATGGGTAAGAAGTACGGTAAGTTGATGAAGGCTGTTAATGCTGCTGTTACTGCAATGACTCAAGAGCAGATTAAGGAGCTGGAGACTGCTGGAACTATCTCGCTTGAGGCAGATGGACAAAATATTGTAGTAGAAGCTGCTGATGTAGAGATTATATCAGAAGATATACCAGGCTGGACAATAGCTCAGGAAGGACGTATTACCGTTGCGCTGGATATTGAGATAACGCCAGAACTGAAGAACGAAGGTATGGCACGTCTCATAATCAAACGAATACAGGCTATACGTAAGGAGTCTGGATTTGAAATTACCGATAGAATCAAGGTAACGCTTGAACAGAATGATACGTTAGAAAATGCCGTAAAGGTGTTTGGAGACCATATAAGTTCGCAAGTACTTGCTACTGAACTTACGTTTGGCGATGCTAACGATGGCGTTGAAACTGAGTTCGGAGATTTCAAAGCAATGGTAAAGGTAGAAAAGAAATAAGCAGAATAAAAAACATAACTTCCGCAAGTTTTATCCCAGAATAAAGGGATAAAACTTGCATACTAACCTGTCATTGACTTTAATAACACTTAATCACTAAAAAAGAAAATCTATATGTCTGAAATAAAAAAAAGATACAGCGACGAAGATTTGGCTGAGTTTAAGCAAATCATCGATGAGAAGTTAGAACGGGCACGTAAGGATTATGGTGACATGATGCGTGCTTTGCGTAATGACGAGGGTAATGATGTAGCTGACACATCGCCAACCTACAAGATTCTTGAAGAAGGTTCGTCAGCTCAGAATAAGGCTGAGCTAATAGTCTTGGCGCAGCGTCAGCAGAAGTTTATACAGGGATTGGAAGCTGCTTTAGTAAGAATAGCTAACAAAACGTATGGCATCGACCGTATGACGGGAGAGTTAATTCCTAAGGAACGTTTGCGTGCCGTACCTCATGCGACTTTGTCTGTAGAGTCAAAGATGAAGAAAAATCATTAATGAAGAAGAATACAAAGTGGGCGATAGCCTCTGGATTGTTTATCTTGGTGCTACTGGTGATAGACCAGTGCATCAAGATAACTGTTAAGACTAATATGTGCCTACATGAGAGTATACGTGTGACCGATTGGTTCTATATTTCTTTTATAGAGAACAATGGTATGGCGTATGGTATGACTTTCGTACCTAAGTATGCTTTAAGCATATTTCGTCTCTTGGCATGCTGTGCTTTAGTGTGGTTTATAGGCAGG
>CAKQDQ010000204.1 GCA_934229335.1 uncultured Prevotella sp. | reverse complement strand
GCTATACTGTTGATGATGTAAACAAGGTTGTGACTATTAAGTATAATATGAACCATGAGATTGTAAAGAATAAATCTCTTTCCTGCATAGTACCTTTTGAATAGTCAAACGTGTTTTACATATATAAATAACATAAAAAAGAGCCGTATCCAACTCTCTAAGAAGAGTGTCGATACGGCTCTTTTCTTATGCTTGTCAAAGCTCTTTTGCAAACATATTGTCCAACTGTACTTGACTAAAAGGACATGGCTCTTGTCTTATCTTGGCAAGGCGGAATTGGTTGCAGGCGTTGAGTACAGATTCTTCCTCTACACTTCTGAAAAGGGTAGCTTTTAGCTCGTCGAGGCGAGTGACGTCCTCAGCCGAGAATTTGTTGTGTTTTGAGTAGCTGACGTTTGGTTCTGGTATGATGTCGTGATAGTAGAAAGACCACACGAGAAACATCATGCAGACGTCGGGAGTCATTAGTGTTTCTTCCATATCGTGATAAAAGTATTTTTGTAGTGACTTATTTCGAGGCTGGCAAAAAGCTGTTTACTGTGTTTATTACCTTCTGAGTTTCCTCTTCCGTTAGGTATGGTGCTATTGGTAGCGACAATTCTTCGTTTGCGATACGTTCCGTAATAGGCAGAACCATTGATGATAGAGTGTCTTTATAGCATTGTTGACGATGAGGTGGGATAGGGTAGTGTATCATGCTCTGTATGTCATGCCTTGTTAACCACGCTTGTAGCTCATTGCGATGCTTACAAAGTATAGGGAATATGTGAAACACATTGTCTTGGTTTTTGTATGGCTCATCCTTGCCATGATAAGGCAGTGTGACAAAAGGATTAGAGATATTTTCTCGGTATTTTTGGGCAACACTATAGCGTAGCTTGTTGTCAGCGTTAAGATATTTCAGTTTTATGCGTAATACAGCAGCCTGTATCTCGTCCATTCGTGAATTGATGCCTTGATATTGAAAGACATATTTTCGTTGACTACCATAATTAGCAAGTGCCCTTATTATCTCAGCGACATCAGAGTCATTGGTGGTAATGGCTCCTGCATCTCCCAAGGCTCCGAGGTTCTTGCCTGGATAGAAGCTGTGAGCTGCGGCATTGCCCAGTGAACCCGTGAGGTGTGTGCCGTAATGACACCCATGCGCTTGTGCATTGTCTTCAAACAGTAGCAGACCGTGTTTACTGCAAATGTTACCGATGCACTCGGTGTAAGAACATTTGCCGTAAAGATGCACTATCATTATAGCCTTGGTTTTGTGGGTTATGCTACGCTCTATTAGGCTGTCATCTATCTGTAAGGTGTCGAAGTCCGGTTCTACCAAAATAGGTTTCAAGCCTGTTTCTGTTATCGCCAATATGGTTGCTATATAAGTATTGGCTGGTACTATCACTTCATCACCATCGTGTAGCTTACCTTTTTCTTTGTATGCCATAAGTATTAGACGTAGTGCGTCTAAGCCGTTACCGCACGTCACGCAATGTGACGTACCTATATAGTGAGCATATTCTTGCTCAAAAGCTTTTCCTTCTTCGCCTTGTAGATACCAGCCTCGCTTTGTTACAGTTGTAATAGCCTGTTCTATCTCCTCGGAATGCATGGCGGTAATGTGTTTTAAGTCAAGATATGGAATCATGCTATAGTAATTCTTGAGGCTTATTAATGAATGTCGTGGCACCGCTTTGTAGTAACTCTTCTTTTGTGCGGAATCCCCATAACACTGAGATACATGGAAGTCCAGCCTCCTTACCAGTTGCGACATCGACTTCAGAGTCGCCTATATATACACAGTCTTCTCTTGTAGCTCCTAACTCTTCTATCGCAATGTTAACCATATCAGGATATGGCTTACGTCTGACGTTAGGACGCTCGCCTATTGCTACGTCAATCAAACCGTCAAAGAAAGTTTTATATAATTCTGTCACGCCAGCCTGAAGTTTGTTGCTTACTATTGCCATACGATGTCCTCTCTTTTTCAGTTCAGCCAACGTTTCGGCTATTCCTGGGTATAGACCTGTGTTGTCCCTACAGTGGTCTACATAGTAAGACTTAAATGTAGAGAAGATATCTTCAAAGGCTGCGTTGCTGTCACCGTTGGGAACTGCACGTACTATAAGTTTACGCACACCATTCCCTACAAACTGTCTAACCTCTTCCAAGGTGCGTTCTGGTATGTTATGAGTTCTTAGGGCATAGTTGGTGGCGAGATAAAGGTCTTGCAGTGTGTTAAGCAAAGTGCCGTCTAAATCCCATATTATGAATTTCTTGTCCATAGGCTAAGATATTATATTAAAGGCTGGTTCTAAAAACTGTCACCGTATAGTTTATACTTGTGATAGTTTTCAGAACCAGATTTTTTATTACTTCGCTATTCTTATAATGGCAAAGGAAAATGCAGGAATTGTGATATTCATGTCCTTTGAGATGTTTATCGTTGCTTCATCGATACTCTTCCAGGCTTTTTCACGATCAGGATGTTGAGGGGCGGTAAGTGTTGTTAAAGTACATTTGCCGGATTTGTTATGTTGTAACATCTCGTCCGTCAATGTTACGCTCATATTCACATCCTTAGGGAGGGTACTGACAATCTTGATGATAACATCACCAGTTTTGCTATCAATAACGACAGACTTGTCTATACGCTTTGCTATGTCTCCGATTAATGGCTTCTTAGCATTGTTTGAAGTATAGTCCACAGTAATGTCGGAGTCAATATATGTATCACCAGTGTTATGACCGAAGGCGCGTTGTACATAGTAATTGGCTGTAGGCTTAATCTCTTTATTATTGAAGTAGATTAAGTCAGGATTCCACTTTGTGTGACCTTCTTTGGCTAACAGAGGTGCGTATGATGTCATCACAACTACATCAGCATTGCGTTCTACGTTGGCGAGGTAAGCCGCCTCAATGAGGGCGTTGCTTACGTTATTTTCTTTTGACGCCCATTCGCCAAGGTAAACCTTGGTGCCGTTACGGTCATAGTCGTCATAGAAATCTCTGTGGTTGAAATACCAGCCAGGAGAGTTGTAGTAATGCTCGTCAACTACTGCGATGTTATTGTCTTTAGCGGTGCGCCAGCCGTATTCATAGTCAGAACCTTGCCAGAAAGGTCCTACTGTACCAACTATGGTAATCTCAGGGTGAGCCTTTCTTATTCCATCTATTAGATACAGGTACCGCTCAAGGAATACATCACCAATTAGGTCTTCGTTGCCGATACCAAGGTACTTCATGTTGAATGGTTTAGGGTGTCCTGCCTTTGCACGCATGGCTGCAAGTTGTGATGTCTTAGCGTCACCGTTAGCCCATTCTATGA
>CAKQDQ010000203.1 GCA_934229335.1 uncultured Prevotella sp. | reverse complement strand
CCTGTAGCTTTTGAAGCAAGTGCTGATGAACGTGAAAGACGGGCGTTCACCTCAATGACTCTATAGTCCTCTGACTTAGGATCAAAAGCATACTGCACATTACACTCACCCACAATGCCGACGTGACGAATAATCTTTATTGCGAGAGCACGCAGCTTATGGTACTCAGAGTTGGTAAGAGTCTGTGACGGTGCTATAACAATAGACTCACCAGTGTGAATACCAAGTGGGTCAAAGTTTTCCATATTACATACCGTTATGCAGTTATCGTAACGGTCTCGCACCACTTCGTATTCTATTTCCTTCCAACCCTTCAGTGACTTCTCTACAAGTACCTGCGGAGAGAAAGAGAATGCCTTTTCCGCTAACTGGTTAAGCTCTTCTTCATTATCACAGAATCCAGAACCCAATCCGCCCAAAGCGTACGCTGCACGTATGATAACAGGGTATCCAAGTGATGCTGCTGCCTTGCGAGCTTCCTCTATATTCTCACAAGCATGAGACTTAATAGTCTTTACATCAATCTCATCAAGCTTCTTAACAAACAGCTCACGGTCTTCCGTATCCATAATTGCCTGTACGGGTGTGCCGAGCACACGCACATTGTACTTAGCCAATATACCTGACTGATAAAGCTCTACGCCGCAGTTCAGTGCCGTCTGTCCGCCAAACGCCAATAATATTCCGTCTGGCTTTTCCTGCTGTATTACTCTCTCAACGAAGTACGGCTGCACCGGCAAGAAGTACACTTTGTCTGCAACTCCTTCTGAAGTCTGCACCGTTGCGATGTTAGGGTTAATGAGTACCGTCTCAACTCCCTCCTCGCGCAATGCCTTCAATGCCTGAGAACCAGAGTAGTCAAACTCTCCCGCCTCACCGATTTTTAACGCGCCAGAACCAAGCAGGAGTACCTTCTTTATATTTTCGTCTTTCATTATTGTTTTATGTCTTTTATGATGTTGAAGTTTTTGACAGCCATCTTGTGGGCTATCCTTTATTTGGATATTAGAGTTTCTCTACGAACTTATCGAACATAAACTCTGTATCCACAGGACCTGAGCAAGCTTCTGGGTGGAACTGGCTTGAGAACCAAGGCTTTGTCTTATGTTTAATACCCTCATTTGAGCCATCGTTCATATTCACAAATAGCTCCTCCCAATCGTTTCCTAATGTCTTTGCATCAACGGCATAGCCATGGTTCTGTGATGTTACGAAGCACTGATCTGTTCCAACCATGCGTACAGGCTGGTTGTGTGAACGGTGTCCATACTTCAACTTATAAATCTTAGCTCCAGCAGCTTTTGCAAGCAGTTGGTTGCCCATGCATATTCCGCATATTGGCTTATCGCTGTTAGCCATCTGCTTCTGTATTATCTTTACTGCTTCCTCGCACATATCTGGGTCGCCAGGACCATTGGCAAGGAACAGTCCATCGAATTCCATGTCTGTGTAATCATAGTTCCAAGGGACACGTATCACCTCACAACCTCTGTTTATAAGACAACGGATAATATTTGCTTTCACACCACAATCCACAAGAACCACCTTCTTTGGTGCACCTTCATTATAAGTAAGTATCTTCTTTGTTGACACCTTGTCTACAAAGTTTACTCCCTCATAATCCGCCTCTGGGATGTTGTTAGGCTCATCATCGAATATGATTTTGCCCATCATCACACCATGTTCTCGCAACACCTTGGTCAGCTCACGAGTGTCTATACCAGTAATTCCTGGTACTTTTTCTCTCTTTAACCACTCTGCAAGGCTCTCCTTTGCGTTCCAATGGCTATACTCAGTGCTGTAATCAGCCACTATTATCGCTGAGGCATATATTCTGTCGCTCTCCATGAACGTTGGCAGTCCATTCTCTTCAAAGGTAAAAGGTGGCACGCCATAGTTGCCAACCAAAGGATATGTGAGCACCATTAACTGTCCTGCATACGAAGGATCCGTAAGGCTCTCCGGGTAACCCATCATAGCAGTATTGAACACTACTTCACCTGCTACAGGTTTGTCGTATCCGAATGACTTTCCGTGGAACTTTGTTCCGTCCTGTAATACTAATGTAACCTTTTTCATTTTCTTTTGTTTATCTTTTTCCTTATTGCCAAACCACGTTCACTTGCGACAGTTGGTCTGCATATTTTTCGTAATAGTTTACAAAGGCTTGCAGGCACAATTTAGTGCCTCCCGGTGTTGGATAATTACCAGTGAAGTACCAGTCGCCTTTGTGTTCTGGTATAGCTTTGTGCAATCCCTCTATGGATTGGAAGACTAACTCTACTGGTGTTGTCATTCCATCAGGGTGTAGCATAGCTACTATTTTTTTGTTTATCTCTTCTACTGAGAATGGAGCGTATATTTCTTTTACTACATTCTGCATCTGCTCTTTTGGCTTTTGCAGTTCCTTACAGCACTTTTCGTATACGTCCCTTATTATGTTCTCTTTGCCATTATCACGTAATAGCTGTATAGCAGCTCTGAATACGCAGAACTCTTCAAGCTTTGCCATGTCAATGCCATAGTAGTCTGGGTAGCGTATCTGTGGCGCACTGCTCACAATAACTATTTTTTTGGGTTTCAACCTGTCGAGTATCTTGAGTATGCTTTCCTTCAGCGTCGTACCACGAACTATAGAGTCGTCTATCACTACCAGGTTGTCCACGCGTTCTTCTATAGAACCGTATGTAACGTCATAGACATGAGACGCGAGGTCGTTACGTGTGCTTCCCTCACTGATAAAGGTTCGCAGCTTTATGTCTTTCCACGCTATTTTCTCTGAACGCACATATTCATCGAGCAGTTCTGTTAGCTCTTCACGCGTCGGGGTATGACCAAGTGCCAATATTTTGTCTACCTTATGGCGGTTGATGTAGTTTTTGAATCCGGTCAACATACCATAGTATGCCACTTCCGCTGTGTTCGGAATATATGAGAAGACGGTGTGCTTATGGTCGTAGTCTACAGCTTTCAGTATCTGTTCCGTCAGCTGTTCGCCGAGCTTCTTACGTTCCTTATATATATCCTTATCTGAACCTCGGCTGAAGTATATTCTCTCGAAAGAGCATTTACTATCTCCTTTTTGTTCTATTATCTGCTTACGCCTTATCTCTCCTGCCCTGTTCACGAATATCGCCTCACCAGGTTTCAGCTCCGTCACGTCTTCAGCGCGCAGGTCGAAGGTTGTCTGCAATACAGGTCTCTCACTTGCTAACGCCATTACTTCGCTATCAAGATGGAAGAAAGCCGGACGTATGCCCCAGGGGTCTCTCATTGCGAACATCTCGCCACTACCCGTTATGCCACATACTACGTATCCTCCATCAAAGTATTGCATTGAGGTTGAGAGCACATT
>CAKQDQ010000202.1 GCA_934229335.1 uncultured Prevotella sp. | reverse complement strand
CCCATATACCGACGACAAGATGACGACATGGAAGGGTCGTGGACTCGTAGTATTGCGCAGCAACGGCAAGAAGGGCAATGCGAAACTGACCATAAAGGCTGACGGCATGAATCCAACAGTGGTAACGGTGGCGTGCCGGTAAATGAGTAAAATGTTTCAATAGTAACACAAAATGAAAAGATATTTTATTACTTTAGGACTGCTTTCTATCTGCTTGGGTATTAGTTCAAAAACAGAACTTGCTAATCTAAAAGTAGAATATCAAAAGGCTCCGCTTGCAGTAGAGGTGAAGAGTCCGAGATTCTCGTGGCAGATGACAGCCGACGATGACCTAAAAGGTTGGAGGCAGACGGCCTACGAAATCATCGTAACCGACGAGAAAGGAAAGCAAGTGTGGAACTCAGGTGTAGTGAAAAGTGACGCATCGCTCAATGTGTCTTATCAGGGTGAGGCGCTGTCGCCAGTCACTCGTTATCATTGGACACTAAATGTATGGAATCAGAAGAAGGAGAAGCTGACAGCAACCTCTTCCTTTGAAACAGGCTTGATGATGCGAGACGACTATAACCATAGTGTTACCTCACTGCTACAACGACAGGTAGACGCTGCGACAGACGCTAACGCACGACTCAAAGCATGGGGAGAAGCAAGATGGATAGGCAGAAAAGAGGGGGCGACAATGTTTTATGCACCATACCTTCCTGTGTTTAGACTGCACTACAAACTGCAACTTGACAAGGCTACGAAGACCACACGTGCCGCTTTCCTCTTTGGTGCCAACGACCCACGACTGATGGATAGGAACAAGAACCTGTTGGGAGTGGAGAATGCCAAGGACTCTTCTTACATAAAGGTGGAACTTGACATTGCTCCACTTGGCAAGGGCGAGGACGCACGTGTCATGGTTTACCGTAAGGGATACAGAGCTGGTGAAGACGACACTAAGGAGGTAGCCATCTTCAATGTGCCACAAACTGTCATAGGCAACAGTAACAAGTATGACGCGCACACGGTTGACATAATCGTGAATGCTGGACAAACGGAAATAAGAATAGACGGCACGGAGAAGCCTGTAGGAAGCCTTGTGCTTAACCCAACGGGTAAACGTGGCGGTGACTACATAGCCTACCCTGTGGTGGGGGATATGGGCTACGCCATGACGACAGGACAGAAGGCGACGTTTTCGGATGTGGAGGTAAGAAACTTTCGCAGTCCGCAGGCGGTAATAACGACAGTACAGAAGGAAGCCTTGACGTTAGACGGTGGAAAACAAGGACTACAGCGGTTTGTGACTGCAAAGGAAAATACCGCCCCAATGCTCCGCTCCGTGTTCAGAACCAGCAACAAGAAGATTGCGAAAGCGCGGATATACGCCACGGCACGCGGCATATACGACCTCTATCTGAACGGTAAACGTGTGGGGGACGCTTACTTTAATCCTGGTGTTACGCAGTATGACAAAAGCCAGATGTACCAGACGTTCGATGTGACTGACATCATGAGGCAGAATGAGAAGAACGTGATAGGAGCCATACTGTCAGAAGGTTGGTGGAGCGGAGGGGCTACATTCGTCACCGACAACTGGAACTTCTTTGGCGACAGGCAGTCGTTACTCGCTAAATTGCAGATAACATACGATGATGAATCTGTGCAAACCATCGTCACAAGCCCACAGACTTGGAAGACGTATGCTGACGGTCCAGTGAGATATGGCAGTTTTTTTCAAGGCGAGGTGTATGATGCTCGGAAGGAGAAAAGCATAGAAGGCTGGGCGACAGCAGCGTATGACGACAGCGAGTGGCTGGAGGCGGAAGAGATAAAAGAAGGAAACTTCTTCCCGATATCAAATAATTATCAACTTCTTGCAGATATGGCAACGCCCATAATGCCTATTGACACCCTAACGGCGAAAAGCATGGAAGAGGTGCGCCCAGGGGTATATGTTTATGATTTGGGGCAGAATATGGCTGGCGTTCCGTTGCTTAGCTTTAGCAGCGTAAAGGCAGGAACAGAGGTAAAGGTGCGCTTTGCAGAGGTAAGATATCCCGACCTACCGCAGTATAAGGAATACGTGGGCATGATAATGACAGAAAACTTACGCGTGGCACAGTCGCAGGATGTTTACGTAACGAAGGGAGAGACGGAAGAGGTGTTCTCACCTCGCTTTACGTCTCACGGCTTCCGCTATGTTGAAATAACGGGGGTAGAGAAGCCTTTGCCCATGAGTGACGTGAGGGCAATTGCCATTAGTTCTATGGACGGGCTGCGTTCACATTTTGAAACATCTAATACTGACATCAACCGCTTGTGGCTTAACACTGTATGGTCTACACGTTCAAACTTTATGTCGGTACCAACGGACTGCCCACAGCGTAACGAACGCCTCGGATGGATGGGAGATATATCTGTGTTTGGACGCTCGGCAACGTTCCTTACGGATGCTTCACAGTTCCTACGGCGGTATCTTGTCTCTGTGCGTGATATGCAATCAGACAAAGGTAAGTTTCCTGACGTTGCGCCAACAGGTTGTGGCTTTGGTGGATTGTTGTGGGGAAGTGCTGGCATAACGGTGCCTTGGGAGTGCTACCTGCAGTATGGCGACAAGGCAATGTTGACGGAACACTACGACGCTATGAAACAATATATAAAGTATGTGTTGAGCGATTGTATAGACCCGAAGACCAATGTCATAGTGCAGCAGCGTCAATGGGGAGACCTTGGCGACTGGTTGAGTCTGGAAGATGAAAGGAACGACAAGTCGTTGATATGGGAAGCGTACTTCGTGTTTGACCTCGACATCATGACACAGGTGGCGAAGGTGCTCGGAAAAACAGACGATGAGCAGTGGTATGCCGACCTTGCCAAGGAGCGACGTGCCTTCTTCGCAAAGACATACGTAGAGCCTGCGACTGGTAAGACGCTGTTCTCTGCCTTCGATGAGAGACGAAAGGGACAGCAGGTAGATACACAGACGTCGTACGTTTTGCCATTGGCGTTCAACGTTGTTGATGAGACGACGGCGAAGAAGATGGCTAATAACCTAAAGACCGCTGTAGAACGCGGTAACGCTAACTATCCGTCGTACTCGCTGTTGACAGGCTTTATAGGCACGGCATGGATAAACAAGGCTTTGTCGGACTGGGGAATGAGCGACGTAGCGTATCGTTTGCTGGCTCAAGATACGTTCCCTTCATGGCTCTACCCTGTAAAGAACGGAGCAACAACGGTATGGGAGCGTCTTAATTCTTACACGCAGAAGGATGGCTTTGGCAAGAACAATAGCATGAATTCCTTTAACCATTACTCTTTTGGCGCAGTGGTAGCGTGGATGTATAACTACTCTTTAGGCATCAGAAGAGATGAGATGAGTCCGGGATTCAAACATTTTATCTTGCAGCCAGAGGTAGACCCAACGGGACATTTGGATAAGGCTGAGGGATATTATGACTCTATGTATGGCAGAATAAAGAGCCGATGGGAGAAGAAAGAAGGTGCGACGGAGTATTGTTTTACTATTCCTGCCAATACTTCCGCAACGGTTATATTGTCGACTAAAGCAC
>CAKQDQ010000201.1 GCA_934229335.1 uncultured Prevotella sp. | reverse complement strand
ATCATACCTGGTATCACACTGCCATCTACCTGACCACAGATACCATTTATGCACCTGCCGTTAATCTCGCTATATGGCGCAACCATGACATCACAAGTAGATGGACCTATAACCCTTACAAGGGTATGCGGCGTAACACCTGCACCTACAGCTCCCATATGACAATCATAGGCCCCTCCAGCTACTATGACATCTGTAGACAAACCTAATCTGCTTGCCCATTCGGAAGATAAACGTCCAACAGGCTTCTCTGCAGTTTCAGTATTCTGCGACATATTGGCACGAAAGCCTGCTAACTTAGGCTCCAGTGCCACGAGGAAATCTTCTGGTGGTAAACCTTCCCATTCCTTGTGCCACATTGCCTTATGACCAAGAGCACACCGACTGCGAACAAGGTTCTTCATGTCATGTACTCCTGTTACAACCGCTGGCAACCATTCACACAATTCGATTATAGAATGTGCTTTAGCAACAATAGAATCGTCTTCTCTCAGAATGTGTATAGCTTTTGCCCACAGCCACTCAGCACTGTATACACCACCTTCATATTTGGTGTAGTCAGTCTTCCACTGTTTGGAAAGTGTATTAATTTCAGCAGCTTCCGCTACAGCAGTGTGGTCTTTCCACAATATAAACATAGCATTCGGATTATCCGAAAACTCCGGAAGCATGGCAAGAGGCGTACCTGTCTCGTCTGTGAATGCAGGGGTTGAGCCTGTTGTGTCAAAGGCTAATGCTACCACTTGTGAAGCAACACCTAACGGACATTGTGCAAGAACATCTTTTACACTACTTTCAAGTGTTTCAAGGAAGTCCTTAGGATGCTGTCGCCATTGATTTTTATTTTCGTCACAGTACAGACCTTTCTTCCAACGCATATAATATTTTGCATTGGAAGCCACACATTCACCTGTATCTGCATTTACAACCAAAGCACGTACCTTGTCCGTAGCATAGTCGAGACCGATAACGTATCTTGCCATTCCTTATATATTACTTTTTATTATCTACAGCCGCTTGTTCTATTGCTAAGCCAGCCTTATACATTTCAATGTAACGGTTAAAACCTTCAACATCGTCTGGTGATGGAGAAATCTCAGTTCCAGTATTACCTTCAAATACCACCTGTTCAAGATAATCTGCAAGATTTAATTCTGATTTGTTGTTAACAACATATCCTGCAAGCAACGCAATACCCCATGCGCCGCCCTCTCCTGCTGTTTCCATAACAGAAATAGGAGACTCTAACGCTGCTGCCAAAACGCGTTGACCTACTCCCTTCGTCTTAAAGAGTCCACCGTGACCAGTGATTCGATCAACTTTAACTTTCTCTTCCTTAAACAATATGTCGTTACCCAATTTAAGTACCGCTACTGTTGCATACAGATTAGAACGTATGAAGTTTGCCAAATTAAACTTGTCATTCGCAGATCTAACGACTAAAGGTCTTCCATCTTGAAGTCCTGCTACAGGCTCACCTGAAATATAGTTATAAGACAATATTCCTCCGCAATCAGCATCACCTTCTAATGCATGATTATAAAGCTTGCCATATATCTCGTTCATATCTACAGGAACGCCAAGCAATTCTTGATATTCCTTGAAAAGCTTCACCCATGCATTAATGTCGGAAGTACAGTTATTACAATGTACCATGGCAACCAAGGAACCATCAGGTGTAGTTACCATGTCAATCATCTCATAAGGTTGGGATAAGTCCTTCTCAAGAACAATCATAGAGAAAGAAGACGTACCTGCGGACACATTACCAGTACGTTGCTTAACGGCATTAGTAGCAACCATTCCTGTTCCCGCATCTCCTTCTGGCGGACATAGTGGAATACCGCCTTTCAGTGTGCCAGAAACATCTAACAGTTTTGCGCCCTCCTCTGTTAATACACCAGCATTCTCACCAGCCATTAGAACCTTAGGAAGAATATCCTGCAACTTCCACGGATAATTTTTGTCGGCAATAAGTTTATCAAACTTATCTACCATTTCCGTATTGTAATTCTTTGTTATGGGGTCTATTGGAAGCATTCCAGAAGCATCGCCCACACCAAGAACTTTCTCTCCAGTTAACTTCCAATGGATGTATCCTGCAAGAGTCGTAAGGTACTTGATATCCTTAACATGTTCACAGTTATCAAGAATACACTGATAAAGATGTGAGATACTCCATCTTAACGGAATATTGTATACAAAAAGCTTAGACAAGACAGCTGCTGCTTCCCCCGTATTTGTGTTACGCCATGTACGGAAAGGAACCAATATATTATCAGCTGCATCAAAAGCCATATATCCGTGCATCATTGCCGAAATACCAATCGCTGCAAGATTTTCTATTGTGCAGTCATATTGTTTTTTCACATCTTTCAGCAAATCTGCATAACAATCCTGCAGCCCACTCCATATTTCCTCTATGCTGTACGTCCACAAACCATCGATAAGTGAATTTTCCCATTCGTGGCTTCCTTGAGCGATAGGTTTATTATTAGGGGCTATAAGTACCGCTTTTATACGGGTAGAGCCAAACTCGATACCGAGAATGGCTTTACCTGTTTGTATGATTTCTTTTGTATTCATATTTACGAAATTAGAATCCTTCTGTCTTTTATGTTATTATAACATTAAAGAGCGATTCAGCATATAATAGATTTCATTGTTACGTAGCTGCTGTTTGAAATTGCCGATAGTAGTATCTTTATCGATGTGTACCATCTCAATGCCTGCTATCTCTGCATAATCCTCCCAGTACTCTGGTGTAATGTCATATGACATACAAGAGTGATGTGTACCGCCTGCTAAAATCCATGCAGTTGCTCCAATTTCAAATGAAGGTTGTGGAATCCAAAGAGCATTAGCAACTGGCAATTTTGGCAAAGGCTTAGGTTCTATACACTTCACGTCATTTACTATAAGACGGAAGCGATTGCCGAGATCTACAATAGTTGCAGTTACACCGTCACCAGTTTTAGAATCAAAGACCAAACGAGCTGTCTGGCTCTTGCGAATGCCAATGCCGAGGAAATGAACCTCTAACCTTGGCTTGTTAGCAGCTATAAGAGGACAAACCTCCAACATATGTGACTGAAGTATAGCAGAATTTGCTCCATCGAAATTCAGAGTATAGTCTTCAAGGAAAGAAGAACCCTTAGGAAGACCTTGGGTCATAAACCAAACCGTGCGATACAAAGCAGCAGACTTCCAGTCACCTTCTGCCCCGAAGCCGTATCCCTCTGCCATCAAACGCTGTGAAGCCAAACCTGGGATTTGATCGAAGCCCAAGAAATTAGGATCATTAACATCAGCACCACCAAGGTCATCGAAGTTTGTAGTGAAGCCTTTTGCTCCTTCATCTTTCAATACGCGACGTATGGCTATTTCTGCCTTTGCTGAGTTCTTTACCTTCTCCCAGTAAACTTCCTGTCCTGCCTCGCATGGTACTATTGTGTATAACTGCTTATATTCTTCAACCAATGCATCAGCTTCAGCATCTGTTACCTTCTTATAGTACTCCATGAGTGAAGAAACAGGATAGTAGTCTACGTGGTATCCGAGGCGCTGCTCAAAT
>CAKQDQ010000200.1 GCA_934229335.1 uncultured Prevotella sp. | reverse complement strand
GGGCATACCTGCCTCTATTCTGCACGCAGATATGGCAAGAACTATATGCTTAAAGCTCTGAAAAACGACTATTCCTTTATTCCTATATATAATCAGCTGCTGAAGAAAGAGTTTGAGTTGTCACTGCAACTGGACCATCCTCACATCTGTCGCACCATAAGTATGGAGAATGTACAGGGTCTCGGCAGCGTGATAGTAATGGAATACATCGACGGTGAGACGCTACAAACGATGCTGCAAAACGGCACTCCCGACAAGACGCTGTACCGTAGGATAGCTCATCAGCTCGCTTCTGCCCTTGAATATCTGCACAGCAAGCAGATAGTACACCGTGACATAAAGCCCTCTAACATTATGATTACGCACAATGGGCATAACGTCAAGTTGATAGACTTTAGTCTTTCTGACAGCGACTCATACAACATCCTCAAGACACCAGCAGGCACCTCTGGCTACATCGCTCCCGAACAGCTGATTCTTGACGCTGTGACCGACATACGCAGCGACATTTACTCTTACGGCAAAGTGCTCTATGAGATGGGCGTCAACGCCAACGACAGGCAACTGTTGCATATTGCTTCGCTCTGCACCAGGCGCAATCCTGACGACCGTCCCACTAACATTGCCGACATATCCTTTTCTTATCGCCCCAAGACGTGGGTGATAGCACTCTGCGTTATCCTTACGGCTGCCATCGTAATTCTTATTGGCGACATTATATATGAGGTGTACACACACTTCTACAAAGCCGTATCACCGCATCCCGAACTTATTATTCCGTCAGGAGGCGATGGTAACCGCGTTGGAGTTTGACAGCTCCCTCTGGTCCTTCATTGCACAATAGGTCAATGATGGAGAGGTTTTCTATAAAGCCGTGACGCCTTTCAAACGTCTGATAATATTTTTCTACCATACCGTTAAACTCACTACAAGGGTGAACAGCGTTACTGTCAGTCACCTCCACAGTGCTGTCTACGTCTAACAGACGCAGCACTGTGGAGGTGATTTCGTTATTATAGTCAAACAACCACTCCCATTTCTTCTCATAAAACGGTAACAAATCGTCAACGTAGTAATCAAAAAATGGTGACATACCGTATGCTGACTGTAGAGCCTGCCAGTGCTGACGCTGCCAGTTGCCGTGGTCACTGATGCGCACCTCCTTTATAGGACAATGCGAAGCCTGACGAGATGGCAACGACACGGGCACCGTAAGCTGCTGCACTCCGTTAGCGGTAGCTATAGCGCAGCGGTTACGTTCCGTTTGGCGACGATAGTATTCGTTGCCGCTTATCATCGCTTTTCCGCTGAGTAACGCGGCATACCAGCCTACAGGACCAAGGTAAGTGGTGTGCAATACGTAATTCATAATTCAAAAATTCATAATTCATAATCTCGCCAACACGAGGCGTAAACCTTATTTCATAATTCATAATATAAAAGACATAATGCACAACTCATAATCATTATTTTTAATTATGAATCATGCATTATGCATTATGAATTATTTTTTCCTTTTTCTTCTTGCAGAACCTTCTTCTACTTCTTCCATCAACTTAAAGAGAGCCTTACGTGCGTCAGCAGCTTTCATGCGTTCCGTGCGCTTGTCATAGCGTTGTTCTCCGTCGCGTTTACGGTTATCTGCGCCTCGTTTCTCTGTGCGTCTGCCACCCTTTCCTGTTCCTTCAGAAGCGAGATTACAGCGCACCTTAGTGTTATGGTAGAACTGTCCGTCAAGTGCCTTCATCACCTTACGTGCATCACGCTCTGGCACCTCTATCTGACAGCAGTGCGCTTGCAGGTCGATGTGTCCGACAGCCTGACGTGATCCACGCACGTTGCGGTTGATAAACTGCATGGCCTCGCCTGGATAGAATCCCTCACTCTTACCCAAATTGATAAAGAGCTTGACGTATCCAGCCTGCGTCTCTTCCCTAAACTGCTTCTTTCCACCACGTCCGCCACGGTCGTCTCTACGTTCTTTGGCTGACGCAGACTTCGGTTCCTCTATCTCTGGAGCATTGGCGTAATATTTAAGGAAACGTCCGAACTCACGACTTACCACCTTCTTCAGTATCTCTTCCTTGTCAACATACTCAAAGTGGCGTCGTATCTCTGTCATGAACGGCTCTATCTGCTCGTCTATCACGTCCGTTTTCTCTATCTCGTCTATGGCGCGGAAGAGTTGTTTCTTACATATCTCGTCTGGCGTAGGCAGCTTACCCACCACAAAATCCTTCTGTATGGTGCGTTCCACCTCACGTATCTTGTGCTTCTCACGTGTGTGTATGATGGCGATAGAGGTACCCTTCTTTCCTGCACGTCCAGTACGTCCAGAGCGATGTGTGTACGACTCCGTATCGTCTGGCATAGAGTAGTTTATCACGTGCGTTAAGTCATCCACGTCCAGTCCGCGTGCTGCCACATCGGTAGCTACGAGCAACTGCGTGAGGTGCTGGCGGAACTTCTGCATGGTAAGGTCGCGCTGTTGCTGCGAGAGGTCACCGTGCAGAGCCTCAGCGTTATATCCGTCCTTTATTAGTTTATCGGCTATCTCCTGTGTTTCAGCCTTGGTACGGCAGAAGATGATGCCAAAGATGCGTGGATTGAAGTCTACTATACGCTTCAGCGCGAGGTATTTGTCCTTAGCGTTGACCATATAGTATATGTGGTTAACGTTCTCCGCTCCCTCATTGCGTGAGCCTACCACCACTTCCTTATATTCATGCAGATAGCTCTTCGCTACCTTCTCCACCTCCTTACTCATGGTAGCAGAGAAGAGCAGCGTCTGTCTGTCTTCTGGCAACGCCTCGAATATGCGGCTTATGCTCTCTGAGAAGCCCATGTTGAGCATCTCGTCAGCCTCATCGAGCACTATGTGCTGCGCCTCATCCAGTTTTGCCTTACCTCGTTCCATGAGGTCAATGAGTCGTCCTGGCGTAGCGACGACAATCTGTGCTCCATGCTTCAGTGCCCGTATCTGGTCCTGAATACTGGTGCCTCCATATACGGCAACGATGTTTATTCCTTTGATGTATTTAGAGAAGTCGCGCAAGTCGTCAGCTATCTGTAGGCACAACTCACGTGTAGGCGACAGTACTACCGCCTGTGTGTTACGCTGCTTCGGGTTAATCATCTGCAGCAATGGCAGTCCGAAGGCAGCGGTCTTACCCGTGCCTGTCTGCGCAAGAGCTATGATGTCGGTAACTTTGTTTTCCTCAGACTGTTTCTCTTCTTCTTGTTCTTCTGTTTCTTCACTCTGTTTTGGTGCCAACAGCGGTATCACCGCTTCCTGAACTGGCATAGGATGTTCAAACCCTAATTCCTCAATGGCGCGACAAATATCTTCGTTTACGCCTAATTCCTTAAATGTCTTCAATTACTATCTTTCTTTAATACAGTGTGCAAAGGTACGAAAAATAATTCAGATAACATTCTAAGTGACGGTAAAAAAATAACTTGGTACAATTTAACGAGATAAATAATACCTAAGTTTAAGTTGTCTTGTCATATCTTTTTGGATATTTTGGAGCCATTCATCAGTCACAATGCTCGCATTGCTCCATCTTCATGTCTCCAAACTAT
>CAKQDQ010000199.1 GCA_934229335.1 uncultured Prevotella sp. | reverse complement strand
CTATATACTAACCGCCGTGAGTTGTTGGAGTATATCGGCAAAAAGAACATTAAAGTCGGTATGAAGCACGTGTTTTTCTTATGTATTTTTTATGTTTTCTTTTGCGGAAATATGTTAGCAGTGGAAAAAGATTTGACAGTTCCCGCACCAGGCAAACTCAAATCCCTTGTAGACAAAAAAGAGTTTTCGGACATTACATCTTTGACAATTAGAGGTGAAATCAATGACAAAGACATTAAGGTGTTAGAGAACTTTCTTAATCTTACGACATTGGATATGAGAGGTGTTAGTGGTACATTTAGTTATCTTCCTACGTTTGCTCATTTAGAGCAACTATATCTTCCCTCTGATTGTAAAAACAACCATAGAACGGTTAAGGGTAAAGACTATTACCTCTCTGACTGTATTATGGCAAACAAGACCATACATACGTTGTCCATATCAGGCGAGATTGCTGAAAAGGTTAAGGGCATGATAAACTTGAAGAAAATGGAAATTCATGGGAAAACCCAATACCAAGGATGTGGTAGCAGTATTAACTCGTATGCAAAAAATGATTTGGTGTCTATTGACACTTTGGTGCTATGGAACTTACATGGCGATTATCACCAAGTGGAAACGGCCTACAACTACCTTATGCCACGCTATATTGTTGATGGCAACACCCATGAGGTTTATCTCAATGCTTACGAACCCAATAGAACTGACTATAAGGGTATCAACATACTTCCCAATCTAAACGATATTAAAAACGCTCAGATAACGACACCAGACTATTTGGATCTGTCTGATGTCCATGTTATTCCATATGATTATTTCCGTAACTGCACAATGAAGAATGTCAAGTTCTCTGAATCTCTGAGGTTTGTCGGAAGTGGAGCCTTTAGCAAATGTGCCAATATCACATCCCTTATATTTCCAGGAGAAAACACCTCCCTCATACTTGAGGGCTGGTTTGATGGATGTAAAAACTTAAAAGAGGTTCATTTCCGCTGCCCAGTACAAATCGACGGAAGATATGGAGGATATGGCAATAATATGGTGTTGACTTTTGACAAACCATCTGCCGTAGCATTTACATCAATGGCAACAGGAGATGCGCCATTTGACCATTTCGTCTTTAATGCTGTTCCCACAGCTTTGGTAATAGGTGGGGAGTATGGTTGTGTATTCCAAGACATTGTATCTTACATAGAAATTCCAAAGGGAACAAAGGAAGATATTTTTGCATTGTGTCCTGGTGCCAATAATAAAAATTGCTTTGAGCAAGGAATAGATTTAAAATCGTGCAACATCAAAATGGAAAAACCTGGCACTATCCTTTCTTATCTCCCAATAGATGAATTAGAAAATATTGATTCACTTACGATAACAGGCTTTTTATATGAAACAGATATTAATGTCATAGAGAAATGTGTCAGGCTTAAACATCTTGACATAGGAAAGACTGTCATCACCTACTCTCCTGAACTTTTGAAGCAGCAGAGAGATAATGCGAAAGCTTTGGCTTCACTCTTTGGAATGCTAGGTGCCATGGCTGATGCGAAATATGAGAACAACGAAATGGGTACATTAGACTATGCTTATACAAAAGCTTTTTCTAACCTTATGCAAGATACATCTAATGTAAAGGAATCAAATATAAACTGTATCATTCCTACAAACGCTTTCTCGAATATGTATTTTTTGCAAAGCGTTATTCTACCTTATCGGGCTTCACAAATTGGTAGTAGAGCGTTTGCAAGTTGCGTAAACCTGAAAGAGGTCGCTTTACCTCTCTATCTCGAATCTATTGGAAGTGAGTGCTTTATGAATTGCACTAAACTCAAAATCATTCAGTTTCCCAAGACACTCAACGAAATAGGTGAAAGATGCTTTAACGGATGTAATAGCATAGAAATGGTAGATTTAAGCCAATGTGATTTTACTCCCAAAACAAAAAGTTCATACAGAAATCATACTGATTGGCCTCAGTCATTCTATCATTGTGCAAAACTTCGAGAGTTAAGACTGCCACAAGGTATAACAAGAATTAAGGCTTCGGGGTATTATGAAATAGAACATAATCAACCACGCCCCCATACCTTAAAGGTTTATTTTCCAAAGAGTCTTGAGGAACTTGGCAATCTATCCAATTGGGGAGATTGTGAGTTACATTTCAAGACCGTTGATGCTCCAGGGCATTTAGGAGATGCGTACTACAAAGGTAATGCAGCCATTTATTGCCCTAAGGGTGGAACAACCTCATATTTTAACGCAGTGGATGGTCATGTTGAAAGGATAAAAATCATAGAAGAATAACAGATTAGATCGGAACAAACTTCCATCTCACTTAAAACGAATAAATTAGGTGTCCCAATAAATCAAACATTATCGTATAACTAAATTTTATCATTATGGCAAAAATTGAAAAAGCATGGGCTGAAGTTATTCAGTCAGCCATTACGAGTGCTCCTTCACCATGGAGGAAAGGGGATTGGATTCCCAGAGAAAGAGTCATCTATGCGAAAGTTGCAGGACAACTGGTCGAACTGTCAAAAGAAGCACTACGTTCAACCTTCAATTGGAAGAATATCACCGATAGCAGATTGACTTCATTGGTAGGTAAAGAGGCAGGAAACTTGATAAAGGAAGTTTTGAAATAACCATAACAATTAGGAATAGGAGGATTGATGCAAGTATCCTCCTATTCCTATAAACATTCATACAAAATGGGGCTCTTCAATACACTAAAGAATAAAGTAGATGATTTGAACCAACATCCTACTGATACATACGAATTAGTTTGTTTTGAAAATTTATATGGGAAGATTACCAAAAGAAAAACGGTAAACAAAAACGGTAAACATTTGACGTTTTATTTACCATTCCTTAGTGGAAAAGAAAAACAGATAGCAAAACATTTCATAACGAAAAATTTATAACTATCTGTTTTTCAATCAATTTAAGCGTTTGGATTAACACAATAGAAAGTGTTTAACGCTGATATGTGTGCGCCTGACAGGACTCGAACCTGCACATCGCAAGACACTAGATCCTAAGTCTAGCGCGTCTACCAATTTCGCCACAGGCGCATCTGATTAGCGAATTGCGAGTGCAAAGGTACAAAAAAAATATGAAATACAAAAGTTTTTTATACTTTTTGTAAAAAAAACTTCAAAACATTTGGCAGTTACAAAAAAAAGCAGTACCTTTGCATCGCATTTGAGAAACAAGTGCTCCGCTTCATCCTCAAGAAAAGGATATTAGACATTTAATATGGTGCGTTGGATGAACGGTTTAGTCTCTGGTCTGCAAAACCAGCTAAGGCGGTTCGACTCCGCCACGCACCTCTAAACAGAGAACACGATTGAAGCTTTTTTCAATCGTGTTTTTTTCATGTTTTATTCTTGGGTAACCGACAGCAGAGCCATAAGATTTCTGTTGGTATATTTTTTCATGTTATCCTACATATATTATCATGTTACTGAAGTTTCGGATTTAGGTTTGTACGGGCTGTTATTGGCTCTGCCACTTGCCTCAAGCAAGAAAGCCCAACAGCACATAGCCCAGGGCAGCGCCCTGGGGATGTATCCGTTAGGGATGTCGCCCTGTAAGGGCAAAAGCATTATCTG
>CAKQDQ010000198.1 GCA_934229335.1 uncultured Prevotella sp. | reverse complement strand
CAGCGGAGCTTGCAATGGGAGATGCTTTGGCTATAGCTTTGATGGAATTAAGGCACTTCCAGCCTCGTGATTTTGCGCAATTTCACCCAGGGGGGGAGTTGGGTAAGCGATTGTTAACAACCGCTGCGGATGTTATGCGTAGTGACGATTTGCCAATTATACCATCAACTATGCATCTTGGGGATGCCATAATACGTGTTAGTGCTGGGAAATTAGGGCTCGGAATTTCTCTAAATAGTGATGGAACGGTAGCTGGTTTGATTACTGATGGAGATATAAGACGTGCAATGGAGCGATGGCAAGCCGCTTTCTTTGATCATACGGTGTCAGATATTATGACAAGAACTCCAAAGTGTGTAGATGCTTCAACAAAGATATCAGAAATACAAGCGGTGATGAATAAAAATAAAGTGCATACGGTACTTGTACTTGATGAGCAGAAAAAATTGCTCGGAGTTGTTGATCATTATTCATGTATGATATAATTTTGTAGTAATACTCAATAAAAATGATATTTAACAGTTGAGTAATTATACTAATCTTAGAGTTACTGTCTTGTTTATAAAAATAAAGGTACTCGCAAGTTTATTGCTTGCGAGTACCTTTATTTTACTTGCTCTTGGTTGATATCGATGTTAAAATTTTCTATGACATCTTTTATTTATAGTAGAGTGACCTTTGTATTGATGCTGTTGTACTTTTACGGATGTTTAGAAATGTTTCATTGCACGATCCATTTCACGTTTGTCCTGTTTGGCTTTTAGAGTCTCTCGTTTGTCAAATTCTTTCTTTCCACGGCATAAGGCAATATCCACTTTGGCTCTACCGTTGCTGTCAATAAAAACTAAAATAGGTACTATAGTAAAACCTATTGCCTTGGTATCTTCTTGCAATCTATATATTTCTCGTTTGTTGAGTAATAGTTTACGATCACGTTTCGCTTCATGATTGTTATATGATCCATAGAAATAGGGTGAGATATTCATTCCCTTTACCCACATTTCACCATTGTGAATATAACAGAAAGCGTCGACTAATGACGCTTTACCTAAGCGTATGGATTTTATCTCTGTTCCTGTAAGAACAATCCCAGCTGTGTATGTATCAACAAAAAAGTATTCAAAAGATGCCTTCTTGTTTCGTATCTGGATGGGACTTTTTTTACGTAGCAGTTCCTGTTCTTTATTCATTTATCTAACTTACTTTATAATATTTATGAAATTATCTATGTGGTTGTCTACATACTGTGCTATTTCGTTACTCCACTCTTCTTCGTTGCTTATGAAGTCATCGTCGAAGTCGTCAAATACAGGCATTTGTTCATAGGCAGCCATGAATTCTTCATCAGTCATCTCTTTCTCTATATTATCTTTATAGCGAAGATATTGCTTCTTGACCTTTCGTATTAATCTACATAAGTTTATGAGTCCCCATCTCTTTACTGCCAAATCAAATGGGTTGTTGAAAAAAAAAGGACCATAACCATTATGTATTAATTGAATGAACCCTCCATCCATTAATTCTTCACGTAATGTTGCGTAACCAATCAGAGTGATTTGGTCTGACGACATTTGTGACATATTTACCTCGTTCAACTCCCCACCGATGACATCACGTGTTTTGTCAATGATGAGTTGTAGAAAAGCATCAGCTCCTTGTTGAGCTGTTGCAGCGAGTTCTGTATCATGTATAGTGACTTGTACCATAGTTCTTGAAAAATTATTATTATTGCTATTTCGACTTTGCAAAAGTAATAATAATTACTGAAAAAGAGCAGTAAAATGATAGAAATATGAAAATAATACCAAAAAAAGAGTAATCATATATCATTATTTCGAAAGTTTTTTTGTAATTTTGCGGTTGAAAAGATTGGAAAACGTACATCGTTAACATCTACGACGTATTAGGAATGTACGGTTTTTCTTATGCTATGCGATAAAGCACTTTACTTTTTTTACATAAACATAATATGATTTACACAAAGGAAATCAACGACATGTGTGTCGTTGCAAAAGGTCCTAACCACGGACCAGCTCCAATCCCAGAAGAGGGTAAGTGGATTCAGGCAAAGGAGATAAAGGATATCTCTGGTATGACTCACGGTATCGGTTGGTGTGCTCCACAGCAGGGCTGCTGCAAGTTGTCATTGAATGTTAAGGATGGCATTATTGAAGAGGCTCTTGTTGAGACTATCGGATGTTCAGGTATGACACACTCTGCTGCTATGGCGTCAGAGATCCTCCCAGGTAAAACAATTCTTGAGGCTCTTAACACTGACCTCGTTTGTGACGCTATTAATACTGCTATGCGCGAACTCTTCCTTCAGATTGTTTATGGACGCACACAGTCTGCTTTCTCTGAGGGCGGTCTTGCTATAGGTGCTGGTCTTGAGGATCTTGGTAAGGGTCTTGTTTCTCAGTGCGGTACTCTCTATGGTACAAAGGCTAAGGGTACACGTTACCTCCAGCTCACTGAGGGTTACATTACAAAGCAGTATCTTGATGAAGACGATCAGGTTTGCGGTTACGAGTTTGTTCACATGGGCAAGTTCATGGACGCAATCAAGAAAGGCGTTGATGCTAATGAGGCTCTGAAGCAGGTTACTGGTACATATGGTCGCACAAAACCTGAGCAGGGTGCAGTTAAGTTTATTGATCCACGTAAAAACTAAATAGGAGGAAAATAATATGATTCGTGAAGTAAAATTTGAGTCACAAGACCGTCGTATCAAGCAGATTGAAGCTGCATTGAAGGAGAACGGCATTTCTTCTATTGAAGAGGCTAATGAGATTTGTGAGAAGGCAGGGCTTGATCCATATAAGACTTGTGAAGACACACAGATGATATGTTTTGAGAATGCAAAGTGGGCTTATGTAGTAGGTTCTGCTATTGCAATCAAGAAGGGTTGTAAGACTGCTGCTGAGGCTGCTGAGGCTATTGGTATTGGCCTTCAGGCTTTCTGTATCCCTGGTTCTGTTGCTGACGACCGTAAGGTAGGTCTCGGTCACGGTAACCTTGCCGCTCGTCTTCTCCGTGAAGAGACAGAGTGCTTCGCATTCCTTGCTGGTCACGAGTCTTTCGCTGCAGCAGAGGGTGCGATCAAGATTGCTGAGATGGCAAACAAGGTACGTCAGAAGCCATTGCGCGTTATCCTTAACGGTCTCGGTAAGGACGCTGCTATGATTATCTCTCGTATCAACGGCTTCACATATGTTCAGACTAAGTTCGACTATTTCACTGGCGAGCTGAATGTTGTTAAGACAAAGGCTTACTCTGACGGTCCTCGTGCTAAGGTTAACTGCTATGGTGCTGACGACGTACGTGAGGGTGTTGCCATCATGTGGAAGGAGAACGTTGACGTGTCAATCACAGGTAACTCTACAAACCCAACACGTTTCCAGCACCCAACTGCTGGTACATACAAGAAGGAGCGCGTACTCGCCGGCAAGCCATACTTCTCTGTAGCATCAGGTGGTGGTACAGGTCGTACACTGCACCCTGATAACATGGCTGCAGGTCCTGCTTCTTACGGTATGACCGACACCATGGGCCGTATGCACTCTGACGCTCAGTTTGCTGGTTCTTCTTCTGTTCCTGCACACGTTGAGATGATGGG
>CAKQDQ010000197.1 GCA_934229335.1 uncultured Prevotella sp. | reverse complement strand
GCCGTCATTGCAGCAGAAGCCCTTGCCGTCCACATAGTCGTTGTTGTCCTCGCCATTGTACGGCACTGCAAAGGTAGCATAATTATCCTTGATAACCTGCAACTGCTGAGTATATTTTTCCTTATAATCAACAGAAAGGCCATCTGTCTCACTACCTGCATACTGGATGCGGCGTGGATCTGAGCCATAAGAGTCGAAGTCACCAATCTTGGAAACGACACGCTGACTACCAATGTAGATGTGCTTGGTGTAGCGTCCGCCTTGGTTGGCAACGAGGTAAGGAGAGACATACAACGAGAACTTGGCTGTGTTCGTGCGACCTCCCGCAAACTCGGAGTTCACATAAACTTGGTCACTCTCGCCAGAAGTCTTCACAGTGCGCTCACCATCTGCATCATACCAATAGTTGGTCACGAAGCCATTATCATCAGAGGCAAGGAGACGGTTCTCCTCATCCCATTTTAGTTTGCGCTCTGCGGTCTTCTCGTCAGCCACGCCGTCCTTCTTTGTACGGCTTGTGTTGACATAAACAAGATTACCGTTAGCGTGAATCTAACGCTTCGATGTGATACGGCGCATGTTGTCATAGCCCATCGCAATAGTATAACTTGCGGTTTTGTTGTCCTTACCATCAACTCGCTGTGCCTACCATATTTCTTTCTATAGAGTAACAAACTTTGTTACAGTCATTCTTTTATGTTTTCTGTGAACCTCCTTTCATTTTCTTTCATCTTACTGCAAAAATCAGCGTATGAGGTAGCAGTACTGCATATTTCTATACCGAAAATAAAAAGTGTGGTGAGAGAATTTTTTAACCGTGATTGTGGGATTGTGGGTTGTTTATTTGCCAGAGGTACAATAAATCCGCCTTTGGTGGCTTTTAGGTTAGATACGTATGTGATGATTTGATGCAGGTCGTCACGTCCAACCTTAGAAACCCTATCATAATTTTCAAAACGTTTATACTTTGCATCAAGTACAATGCCTTCTTTGTAGAAGTCAGGATAACGAATCCCGCTTCTGTCCTCAAACAGATATATGCCACCTTTATGCTTTTTATTTTCTGGATGAATAAATCCTTCACTCTTTAGTATGGTATTTACATATTCTTCCCACAACCATGCTCCGTCAAACAATATGCCACATATTTCGTCATCAGAATCTCCAAACTTTACCTCTTCTAACCTTAGAATTTGCAGGCAGAGACTTTGAAGATATTGATATTCTGTATAGTATGGTCTACTCTTATGTCGTAGATTTCTGTTTATAATAGCGCGTCGTTCGTACTTGTTGTATGAAGTGGTATGCTCAATAATCGTCTTAACATTATCAAGTGTTTCGCAGTCCATGTTCAGAACAGAAGCTCCATATTCCTTGGTTTTCATAAACTCTATAGTGTGCCTAATCAATTCTGTCATGTCATTATCGTATGCATACTCACGCGTAGAGTAAGCGATGTTACCGACGAAGGGGATGTTATGAGCGATGTGTCTGCCCAAGTTGACAGTCCCTTTGATGTTGGCATCGTTGTGTAAGAAGCTTTTATATTCCTTATATAAACCTTGTCGCATAGCGTTTTTAAGGAAATATGGAAACATAAACATCATTAGGTCAAAAACATCTTCCTGTTCATTATTATGTTTTAAGTTAAAGATGTTAAGCGATAGCACTCTTTGTAGCATATAATGCAGTAGATAGTCCTCTTGTCCATTGTCAAATCTTGACATAATTTTTAACTGTACGTCACCCACTCCGATAAATCCCATGATGTTGCCAGTAGATATGCGTACAGTCTCAGGATTCTCTGTGTTGCAGATAGTCAATATGTGAGTGTCGCCTATATTGTCGTCAGAGCTTTCAATGCAGTATGGGAAAATAAGTAGATTCTTATTCTCCCTGCATAACTGAGCAATCGTTTTATCTGTGATAGGGAATAGTGCGGCGATATCCTTTCTATGGAATAGTTCTTGATTTGTCGCTTCCGTGTTATTATCTGTTAGTTTAATCTTCATCTATCAAATCCGTTATCTCTATTCCTTCTACCTTCGCCTTAGTGTCAAAGAAAGCATGGTATAAGCTACGCATTATCTCGTCAGCTTTACGAAATCCTCGTAAGTACTCTTTTAGTAATGGCTCTATGTTCATTTTCCAAAGTTTACAGAAGTCATCGCCATTGTCTTTCAATTTTAAGAAATATGATGGTCCTACCTGATAAGCCGCTCCCAAGCCCTCTGTGTCAACAATGACCTTATTAAGTCTTCGAAGTGTAGCTTTGGCTTCTGTGGCGCAGTTAAGCTCGTCCAACATATGCAAAGTGTCCTCAGGAGTAACTTCTTTCCATGTAAAACGGCGTCGCATAGCAAAGTCCATGCTTTCTACGCTGCGGTCAATATCGTTCATCGTGGCAAGTATGTAGACATTGTCTGGCACATAGAATCCGTTGGCAAAGACGTCAGTCTCAGGAATAATGTTCTGGTATTGCGTCTTTACGCACACTTCATTATCACCTCTATAGCCGGGGTCTATAGCATAGAATAACTCACCAAATATCTTTGATGCGTCACCACGGTTTATCTCGTCAATGATAAAGACAAACGGTTTCCTGTCAATCTTGTTTACTGAAGTAACGTTGACATCCTTCTTTATATCCCTTATTTCTTTTGTGATGACGAATGCGTATGAATCTGGCTGTGTACCAAATTTACGTTTGAAATGATTGCGTATATCTCTAACTATATTGAGCTGAACATCGTTAGTTAACAATTCAATTATGTCATCAGCGTTAACCGAAACACGAGATGTTTTTTCGTTCTTCTCATTATGCACAATAATGGCACGTCCTTTTATTTCCTCAATAGTAAATTCGTTACCATTTAACAAACGAAATGTGGTATTATTCTCTACTGCCTCTTCTACGAATTGCTGTAGTTTTTCTTCCCACGACATCTCCTTCGTTAAACTCGCTATACTCTTTTGTGAGTCAATCTGATTTTTAATAGCTCTTTTACAAAATTCTTTGAATACCCCGTCTTTGCGCTCAAAACCAAGCTGTCCATCACTATTCTCAACAGGTCGTAGCCCCTCAACGAAGTCTGTGTAATCATATGAAGGATGAAACTGAACAAAGTACATCTCTTCTTGTGTACAACCCATCTCCATCGCTATGGCTTTGGCCATATACGTCTTACCCGTGCCAGGAGCACCAGTAAGCACAAGGTTGTGTGTTTCTTTCAGAATATCTATATATTCTTGATATCTATTCATAGGTTCTGGATATGCTTTCCCTAATAGCCCATTAGCGTAGTCAATGACCGCTTGTGTTTTGCTATCCGCTTGATGAATAGTCTTTCTGTATGCCCCGTATATAGAACCGTTAAAGTCCTTATCTTCGTTGCTGACATACTTAACCTTACATGTACATAGGGTAGAGGAGTCTAATTTGGTAATTTTAATGTCACTTTCAACCATGCCAACGCCTTTTACGCGTAAGAAAGGATTATCGTGCTTCATTCCCTTGGTAGAGGTCGACTTCAATATTATTATGTCACCTTTCTTGATAGACTTGGCGATGTTGAGTAACTTCTGGTCACTATTACTATTGTCGTTATAGAAACTCTCCCAGATTCCTTCTTCGAAAAATCTGTCTATCTGTGAGTCGTTACGACCATACGTATATCCTACTAACC
>CAKQDQ010000196.1 GCA_934229335.1 uncultured Prevotella sp. | reverse complement strand
CCTCTCATAGATAGCCCCCTTTACATCGGCATCCATCACAAGCCACTGTTCCTCGTCAATCATGGTTATGACTTTTTTCAAGTAGACAGGTTTGTCTATCTTGTTCTGCGCCTTGGTGTATATCGTGCCGATAAGATTATCTTGTGCGCTGAGTGCTTTTAGCGTATCCTCATATTGCTTCAGAAGTTCTAATCCTTCAAGTTGTACCAGTTCCCCCCATTGATAACCTGTGGGAATAGCCGACTCTTCGCCAAACAGCTCAACGTTCTCCGCATCCATTTTAAGGAAAAGTAAATAGGTGAGCTGTGTGATATAATCGGTAAAACCAATGCCTTGTCCTGCAAGTGTCGTGGCGAGGTTCCAAACTTTCTTGGTGAGCACCTGCTCGGTTGATATGATGTTTGCCATTTTTTTGTTATGCTGTTTTTCTTAATACTACGAAATTAAACAATGAGAGCAATGCTTCGTCAGCATTCTTCATATTTCCGAAAGCTGCTATCATTTGTGCCGCCTGTGTTTTGTCGTCTTCGCGAATGTCGCGTACGGTACAAGCGCCGTTGGCTGCAATGTAATCTACAATCATACTCATCAGTTGTTTCTGCCTATCAGAGATGTCACGATGCCATTGTCCGCACCACAGGTTGAAGTACTGACGGGCGGTGGTACACACACAGTCAAGTCGCTCTATCTGCTGGAAGGCATAGCGCACCAGTTGAATGATATTGGTGAGCGCATCGCTTTCTTCCTTCTTTGCTGCACGACGCACACTATTAGGACTGATAATAGCGTATGAGTTCCAAAGTTGTTTTGCTGTAAATTTATTATTTTCCAACTTCAGCTTATTCTCTAAGTCCTTCAGCATAGCGTATGTAATAGGTGCCCCCTCTTGATTGTATAGTATACGCAGAGCTTCTATTTCATCGCAATGCTCACGGCAATATTGCTCAAAAGCACTTGTCGTATTCTTGGCTTCTTCCACCGAGAAGCCTTTAGAGATGAGTGTATCCTCACCAGGCATCAAGGTGTTTACAAAGCCAGCTGACAAGATAAGTATATATCGACGCACATCGGCATGATTGGCAATGGGCGCGACAAGTCCCTTGCGCTCGTTGTTTGGCTCGTTGATGTCGTTATAAAACGGCAACGTGTTGTTCTCCAAGGCCTGATAAATGCGTTGGGCGATGTTTTCCATCGTGTCACTCGCCAGACGTTCAAATTCCTTGCGCTGGTCGTTGTCAGCCTTATTGTGCAAGCGTGACAAGGTGGCAGCCAAGCGTTTTAAGTAAATATCGGGCAAGTTTCCGTGGGCAATGCGTTCAAGCAGTTCTTTCAGCGTGATGGTTTGGACATCTGGGCCTTCCACCATCGTAGGAATAGATTTCGTGTGTTCCGTCACGCCAACGGCATCAACTAAGAAGAAACAATCTTTGCTATAAGCGTTTGGCGTTACGGCACGCAGTTGCTCGTCGCCAATAGTGCGCACACCACGCCCTTTCATCTGAATGTAAAGCGGTTCCGACTCCACATCACGCATAAACATCACCACTTCGAGCGGTTTTACGTCCGTACCCGTTGCCACCAACGTACAGGTAACGGCAATGCGGAAGTCACGGTCGTTGCGAAACTGACGTATCAGCTCATTGCTATCACCCGAAGAATAGGTTATCTTCTGCACATAGCGATTCATGTCCGCATTAGGGCAGACCTCGCCAAACACTTCCTTGGCAATGTTCACTATATTCGTAGCGTGTGCCTCATTTAGAGCGAATATCAACGTCTTGGGTAAATATTCATAATTTTTTTCACGCTGCGGGTCGTTAAACAGATCTTCATAAACAACGTCTCTGTAAGTGGTAAGAATAAGCTTTATCTGCGACGGATTGATGACACTGCGGTTAAGTTCTGTCTTCGTGTAATTCTTAGTCTCGTGGTTGCTCACTTCCTCTGTCTTACCCGTGTATCGTGTTTCTACCTTCAAGTGTTCGCCCTTCAATATGGCTCCCCCGTTCTCTGTCGCTTCCGTCTTGATGCGATACACACGGTTTTCTACATTCACACCGTCCACAATGCTTTTTTCAAGCGTATAATTCACAATGCGGTTGTTGTTGAAGAACGCCATTGTTTCAGGAATAGGAGTAGCCGTCAGACCTACCAAGCGTGCAGTATCAAAGTATTCGAGTACCTTGCGCCAGTTGCCATAGATACTGCGGTGACATTCATCAATGATAATCATATCAAAGAAGTCGTGCGGCAAGTTAGGGTTGTCTGGTAACATCACTTCTGTTTCTGCATCATCCATGTCGTCATCGTCATTATCTTCTATAGCCTCACCTTTCAGCAGAGAGAATAGTCGCTGAATGGTGGAGATTACAACATTGCAGTCAGAAGGTATCTTGGCAGAGTGCAAGCGTTCTACTCCAAAGATGGTATTAAAGGCTTCTCCATTATCTGTCAAACGGAATGTTCCGAACTCCGTTTCTGCTTGCTTGCCGAGATTGTTGCGGTCAACAAGAAAAAGCACGCGGTGCATATTTGTGTAAGAGAGCATACGATATGACGCTAAGCAAGCCGTATAGGTTTTACCCGCACCTGTAGCAAGCACCATCAACGCCCTATTTTGTCCCGTGCGGAAGCTTTTTTCTAATTCTGTAATAGCTTCATATTGACAATCACGCAATCCTTTTTTACGCAAGGTGGGTAGTCCTGCAAACGGGTCATCAATGCCAAGCAGTCTTACTATTTCGCGAGGTGTATGTATGCGGTTCAACTCGTCCCACTCAGTGTTAGACTTGCGATAATCCTCAAAAAGCACCACCTTACCGTTCGACTTATACAACATAGGCAAAGGCTTCTGCCATGTCTGATAACAATTAGGCACACTTCGTCCATAGGTAGCTACTTGTTGGCTCACCATTTCAGAGCTGACATCTACCTCCTCACGTTTGGCTTCAAGTACACCAACAGCCTTTCCGTTGATAAACATGAAATAGTCAGCCTCCCTATTTCCCTTCAGCAGTCCTTCACGCACAGCTACAGCCGTCATGGTTGGTTCATATTCATCACGATTAACTACCTGCCAACCTGCCTCATAGAACCATTGGTCTATCTTTACTCTTGCTTTTTCTTCTGGTGTCATACGCAATATCCACATACATTATAGTATTACTATACAAAGTTAGTATTAATAACTGAGAAATTTGCAAAAAATCTAAAAAAAATCGTTATATCACGTAATTTTGCATAAGTTTAGAGGTAAGACACTTTTTGGGGGAAATACGAAAGGGGCTTTATTGCCTTGCGATTTGGTGCAAATCGCAAGGCAATCAGATACTAATCGCAACGTGAAAAGGGTGCTTTTACACTCTGACATAGAAAACTGCCTCGAAATATAACATTGCAGAGTTTATAGAACCACCCTCTTAATTATTTATCATCACTTTGGCACGTCTTTTGTATTACCCCTTTTGAACAAATAAAAAAAACGTAAAATAAAAATATAACAACTATGGCAAAAGGTAATATTGGCGTAACAACCGAAAACATTTTTCCTGTTATTAAAAAGTTCTTGTATTCTGACCACGAGATTTTTCTGCGTGAACTGGTGAGCAACGCTGTTGACGCTACACAGAAATTGAAAACACTGGCAGAGAAGGGTGACTTCACTGGCGAGGCTGGCGATACCGCTGTACGCATCTCTATAGAT
>CAKQDQ010000195.1 GCA_934229335.1 uncultured Prevotella sp. | reverse complement strand
CATCGTATGTTGGAGAACATCAACTATAATTTGAAGAAGATAGGTGAAATGACAGGGTTGAAAATGCCACTCACCACCTACACCGCACGACATACATGGGCAAGCGTAGCGAGAAACATGGACATATCCATTTCTATTATCAGCGAGGGCATGGGGCATAATTCCATAAAGACAACGCAAGTGTATCTGAACTCCATTGATGTATCAAAAATCAACGAGGCAAACAAGAAAATAATACGGAGAATAAGCAAATAAAATGTTTAGTGACGGTAAAAAAATAACTTGGTACAATTTAACGAGATAAATAATATCTAAGATAAAGTTGTCTTGCCATATCTTTTTGGATATTTTGGAGCCATTCATCAGTCACAATGCTCGCATTGACCCCCTCCGCTTTCGCTTTCTCCCCCGTTTGGCGGGGGAGGGCAACCTTCTTTATGTCTCCAAACTATCTCAAAAATCTATGACATAAATTATACCAATTTATTTTTTCACCGTCACTAAGAATAAAAGTACAAAAGAATGTAGCAGAACTATCTCATTGCAATCGTTATACGATATGATAGTTATCGCAAGATGATATGATAGTTATCGTAGTGCGATTTGATAGTAATAATAACTACACGGAATTGTTTACCTCCTCAAACTATATTTTTTCTTCTGGCATAAACTTACTTTTTAAGTTTATCTTAATCTGTCTTGGTCGTAATACTCTCACGGGCTTTATCCATATTTTCGGCATCTTTGTAGAAAATCCAATTATGGTCTTATTCATCTCTTTTGGTTTTTATTGCTATTATGTGACGGTAATAAAATTACTTGGTACAATTTGGGTAATATTTAAAAATAACTTAGGGAGTGAATTTCGTAATTGATATTGTTTCCTTGTCATACTTTTTTGTTTTTTTTGAGCCTTTCTTCAGTTACAATGCTCGCTTTGCTCAATGGTCTTTACACTCCTCAGCTTCGCTTCTCCCCTGTTATCGGTGGAGAGCAACCTTCTTCTTGTCTCCAAAATATCTCTGCGTTCTGAGGTAAAAAATGCTCAAGTTATTTTTTGACATTACTTAACAAATGGATGCCTATCATCCGTATTTTGTATGTCAAAATACGGATGAACTGAATAGCGACTGAAAATCAATGATTTTATGGTGCTGATATGGCAGATTTGTTAAACATTTCTACGTATAATCGCAAAATGTTGGAAGATTTTCGGGTGAAGATGATAATAAATACAAGAAAAGATGTATCTTTGCAACACATTCCGTATTTTGACATACAAAATACGGATGAACTGATAGAGACACAAAGCCAAATGAGAGAGTAAAGTCAAAAATTATTGTCACTTCTCTCAGACTGGACAGACATACAGTTTAATAGTGTGAATTTATGAACAATGTTATTGCGAAACTGGCATCGTCATCCCAAGTAATGGCAGCCAACAGTGACATAAAGTAGATAAAGAATATGACGCAGGTTAGCTCGCTTCCTTCTTCTACAGCCGACGTAAATGATATGTATAACAACAAGCGTTTACCAAAGGGCATCCACATAGTCGGAACTGATAAGAAATCGGTTTCGAAAGTGGGAGGAATATCCCAAAATGAAGAAGAGGACAACGACACAAATCTTGAAAATACGGATATTCATAATGAGGAAGAACCCCAATATAATTTAGGTGAAGGAACAGAGTCAAAAGAGAAAGAATCAGGGGCACCTTGGGGATATATATTCATACAACATATGTCTGCCGCTTCTTTTGAAAAGAAACTCGAATCTCGTAAAATAGAGGGCAATTTCAGACCTAAATGTTTTGTGCATCGTACAGTAAAATACAAGAGGAATCCGAATGGAAAAGGCGTTATCAAAGAAGATAAGCCCACAGTCAGCGGTCTTGTATTCTTGCAGGGAGAAACAGAGCAATTGAAATTGTTCCTTATACAGAACTATCCACAATATTTTTTAGTGAACGATTGCAGCACAGGCAAACCTGCCACCATTCCAGATGACACGATGCGTCCATTCATGCAAATTCTGGAAGAAGAGCCAGAACGTATTACTTTTCTGCGTGATCCTTTTGTGAAGTTTGCAAAAGACCATGTGAAACTCCGTGTACTAACAGGTATTATGGCAGGGCAAGTAGGCTATGTGGTACGCATATTGAAAAACCGCCAGCTTGTTATGGACTTTGGTGGCTATGCTGTCGCTATCAACAATGTGCATAACGAGGATTTTGAGATAGCTGAATGACGCAAGGCTTTTTCGTCTATAATATCTTACTATGGAAACAGATTTTTTACATACTCTCGCCAGGTAATTGCCCAATACGATGAAAACAACAATTGGAATGTCGCACATTATCGTAGTGTTGCACTAAACAGAGTAAGCAAAAATATTAGTTACAATAATTATGACACAAGAAGAATTATATAAGAGTTTAAGTGGTGCTGCATTTAGTGAAATCGAAAGGCACAATTGTCAGATTTCGGAGACAGCAAAGCAACAACTACATGAAATCATCCGAACTGGAGTAGACAGAATGTCTGTCAATGACAGATATAATGGAGCAAAAATAGCGGAGGCGCAACAGAACGCCAAAAGAATGGCAACATATATGTGTAATAAAATTGAAAGCAATGGTGCTGGTGGCGGGGGGCAGCTCCGTATGATTAATGATAGTTTGGTACGAAAAGCCCAACTATCAATCTGCCCCATTTGGCCTTTCTGCTAAAAACAGAAGATACAGATTCCGATATGGAGGAAAGAGAAAAGAAATCATTTGACTTTGCTGGAGATGTAACAAAGCAACTGATAACCTTATCTATCGGTATATTGACGTTGTGTATTGCATTTACAGACAAAATATTCTCTTCAGAAGCTGCACATGCTAATTCATGGTTAATATTTGTAGCTTTATCTCTTTTTACCATTTCAGTCCTTTGTGGAATTCTGACCTTGATGAAACTAACAGGGACTATTGCAAGAAATTCTCGTACCAGAGAACAACTGATACTAAATCAAAGCACGCCAAGCAGAGATAATTCTAATAGCGCAAATAGTAATATTTACGATGCTTACACACGAATATTTTCTGGAATGCAAATGTTCTCATTCCTGTTGGCAATAATATTCTCAATGGCGTTTGTAGGGTGCTCTCTGAGTAAAAAGCTAAATGTAGATGAGCAAAAAACTGAGCATATACCAAGCAAAGATTCTATTTTCATCAAAGTAGAATGTGTGTGTCCTGCTACAACCATTAAAAAGAATTTTAAGAGGAGAAGAAATAATGAAAACGAATCTTGTTATAAATACATCAAGATAAATACTTGTATCGATACCATAGTATCAAAATCAGCAATAGGAGAAAATAGGAACTAAATCAAACAAAAAATATGCGTGATTTTCAAGACATTAAAGTTGCAGTAGCCGGTACCGGCTACGTGGGACTGAGCATAGCGACATTGCTATCTCAACATCATCATGTAACGGCGGTAGATGTAATTCCAGAGAAGGTGGAGAAACTGAATAATAAGATTTCACCCATACAGGATGATTACATCGAGAAGTATATGGCAAAGAATCCACAGAACCTCACCGCTACCCTTGATGGTAAGTCTGCCTATGCAGATGCCGACTTTGTAGTGATTGCAGCACCAACCAATTATGATCCTGTAAAGAACTACTTTGACACTACTCACGTGGAAGAAGTAATTGACTTGGTGTTGGA
>CAKQDQ010000194.1 GCA_934229335.1 uncultured Prevotella sp. | reverse complement strand
GGCGGTGGAGAAGACACAGTACGGACTTGTGGTAGGGGCATACTCAGGCGATTATCAGACTGGCGTCATCAAGAAACATGAGTTGACACGTCGCGATAAGGAGGAAGACCGCATGAAGCACGTTCGTGTGAACAACGCTAACATAGAGCCTGTGTTCTTTGCTTATCCTGATAACGACACGCTGAATACGCTCATCATGAAGTATGCCGCAACAGAGCCTGAGTATGACTTCGTTGCACCTATCGATGGATTCCGTCATCAACTATGGGTGGTGAGCGATGATGCAGACATCAAGACCATAACAGCGGAGTTTGCTAAGATGCCTGCCCTTTATATAGCCGACGGTCATCACCGTTCTGCTGCCGCTGCACTCGTGGGTGCGGAGAAGGCAAAGCAGAATCCTAACCATAAGGGAGACGAAGAGTATAACTACTTCATGGCAGTATGCTTCCAGGCAAGCCAGTTGACGGTGCTTGACTACAACCGTGTTGTTAAAGACCTGAACGGCAATACCTCAGAGCAGTTCCTTGAGAAGTTGGCAAAGAACTTCGTTGTAGAAAAGAAGGGAACAGAGGAGTATCGCCCACAGCACGCACATGAGTTCTCTCTGTATCTCGATGGCGAGTGGTATGCACTCAACGCGAAGCCAGGTACATACAACGATGCAGACCCAATAGGTGTGCTCGACGTAGACATATCTTCACGTCTCATACTTCAGGACATTCTGGAGATAGGCGACCTGCGTTCCAGTCAGCGCATAGACTTCGTAGGTGGACTTCGTGGTCTTGGCGAACTGAAGCGTCGTGTAGATTCTGGCGAGATGCGTGCGGCATTAGCCCTCTATCCTGTATCTATGAAGCAGATAATGGACATCGCCGACTCTGGCAACATTATGCCTCCAAAGGCAACATGGTTTGAGCCAAAGTTGCGCTCAGGATTGATAATTCATAAACTGGATTAGTTATAACATAACGAATCATTCGTACTGTATAAAAAAACGCATATCATCATAGCATTTCTACGATGATATGCGTTTTTCTTAATGAGTGGTTCTCTACTCATCCATTCTTGCACAAGAGAAGCAACAGAATATATCTCCCAGTTCTTTGTCGTTACATTCTTCCGCCATTTTATCAAACTTCATGCGCTGTTTTGCAGAACCACGTGCGTATGCACCAGCCATGATAAGGTCGGAGGTGTGAGATGATGAAGAGAAAGGTACGCTGATGCCATTAGTCATCTTAGACAACTCCTTATACCAAGGAAGCGGATCAATGGTAACTGTGTCAATCTTAATGTTAAGTTTAGCGGCTTTGCGTGCCTCGTGCTTCCAGTCTATCTGGTTCTTAACCACGTAATCCTTGTATGTATAACCCAATTCATGAGGTTCTGCATCAGAGATAAGTAATATGTTTCGTGTAGAGTCGTCGCGCCATTCTGTCTCCTCCACAATCTTTTTGATAACGAGTTCATAGAACTCATCGCCATCGCCACCACCTGTGTCTTTAGAGTTCTTTATAAACTTGATGATGTCGTTCTCATTGTTGGTAAGCGGCAGACACTGGTATGCGTCACCGTAATCATCCTTACCGTTCATGTCGCAATAGTCACCGAAAGCCACGATGCCGAGTCTTAGGTCGTCGTTGTCCTTAAACAGTTTAGGTATAAGTTCAGCGACCTGCTGTCTTACATCTTCTATGTATGCCGCCATAGACCCCGTAGTGTCGAAGGCAATAACCATATCTAACTTACCGATAACCTTGTGCGTAATCATCTCCAGACCTTCCTTCTTCTTAGTAAGACGCTTTCCCTTTTTGCCAAGAACCTTTTTCTCTACCTTCTTAGCATAGACAGTCGTTGTTGTCTTCTTGAAAACCTTTTTAATCATGATTTTATCCTCCTTGTTTTGTTTGTAAATGTTTTTCTTAAATGCTCTATATTATTATAGAAGAAAAAACAAAAGAAAAAATTAAGTAGGGGAAAAAAAAGTTTGTTATTCGTAAAAAACAATAACTTAGCATTTATCCCTCAAGAAATGGACGCCATCATCCACAAATATCCTGAGCACGCCTAATGCAGGACAATGGATAGATATGCTATGTTATAAAATTACAGTAAAAAAGTGAGTACACCAAAGAAATACGGTGCAAAAAGTTTGGAGTTCTAAATATTCTTAGTACCTTTGATGCCTAAAACACCTAAAACAATATGCAATATCCACTAATATCAGAATATGTTGCCGCTATACGTGACGCAGGCGATAACCTCGACCAACTAAAGAACCTCGTGCCTGTGCCCGATGACCATGGAGAGCCATATCGCAGTAGCGGAGCCTTCGCCGTAGTCTTTAAGATGAAAGACGAGCAGACAGGCAAGTGCTATGCCCTTAAATGCTTTACCGAAGAACAGCAGGATAGGGCAGAGGCATACCGACAGATAGCCGATGAGTTAGAGATGATAGACTCCCCGTACGTCACCTCCGTAAAATATTTAGAAAAAGAATTCTTCGTAGACAGTACCTGTGAAGACGACGAGTTCCCAGTCCTGATGATGGACTGGATAGACGGTGAGACAATGGAAGCATACATAGCCCAGAATTATCAGGACAGTTACGCGATGTCCATGCTCTGTTATCGCTTTTGCAAGTTGGCGATGTGGCTTCGTTCCCAACCCTTTGCCCATGGCGACATCAAGCCCGACAATATCATGGTGCGCCCCGATGGCTCCTTGACCCTTGTAGACTATGACGGAATGTTCGTTCCGAGCATGAAGGGACAACAGTCCCCCACGATAGGCACCAAAGACTTCAGTCACCCCGACCGCACCATCAACGACTTCGATGAGACGATAGACGATTTTGCCCTTTCTAACATCGCCCTGTCGTTAAAAGCCATATCTCTAAAGCCCTCGTTGTTAGAAGACTACGGAGCCTCCGACCACCTTCTCTTCTCCGCCACAGACTATCATGATTTATCAAAGAGTAAGGTAGTCACCGCCTTGCAAGAACTCATGACCGACAATGAGTTAAACACCCTCTATTCCTTGTTCCTATTGGCAATGGCGCAGCAGAATCTTGCGATGTCTTCATTTCGCTTGTTTGCGGTAAAGAAGCCAGTGTATGTAGAAGAGGTATTGTCAACAGAGGTAACAGACGAAGATTTGGCAGAGGCTATAGAAGACGAATATGGCGTGTTGTATTCTAAGGATGGGAAGAGGTTGTTGACGTGTGAGAAACGTGATATAAAATTCTATACTATAAAACATGGCACAAAGGCTATATGTGATGGAGCGTTTTGGGGATGTTTTTCTTTGACCTCAATAGACATTCCTGATAGTGTTACAAGTATAGGAGATCGTGCGTTTGGGGAATGTGATTCTTTGACCTCAATAGAAATTCCAGATAGTGTTACAAGTATCGGATATTCTGCGTTTAGCGATTGTGGTTCTTTGACCTCAATAGACATTTCTGATAGTGTTACAAGTATCGGAGATGATGCGTTTCGGGGATGTGGTTCTTTGACTTCAATAGACATTCCTGATAGTGTTACGAGTATCGGAAAAGGTGCGTTTCGGGGATGTCGTTCTTTGACCTCAATAGACATTCCTGATAGTGTTACAAGTATCGGAGAAGGAGCGTTTTATGAGTGTCGTTCTTTGACCTCAATAGACATTCCTGATAGTGTTACGAGTATCGGAAAAGGTGCGTTTCGGGGATGTCGTTCTTTGACCTCAATAGA
>CAKQDQ010000193.1 GCA_934229335.1 uncultured Prevotella sp. | reverse complement strand
AAGCGCATAGCCCAGGGCAAGCGTAGCGACACCCTGGGTATGAATATCAAACAACATATCATCAACGCTCTGAAAGAGCAAAAGCGCAATAAATCAGGTGTTTAAGGCATAATGCTTTTGCTCTTTCAGAGCGTACCATTGACAATACTACAATACCCAGGGTGTCGCTACGCTTGCCCTGGGCTATGCGCTTGTTGGGCTTTCAGCCCGTTTTGTACTAAATTTGGGACTTTTGCTATTAATAATTAATTATATTTGCCAGTTTCGTAAAAAAATTGTAACTTTGCGAATTATTTTATAACAAAATGCTAACAAAAAGGTATGATTGAGTTAATAAATCAACTTAACGATTTCTTGTGGGGGTATATCGTAATCGCCATGATGGTATGTTGTGCCCTTTATTTCACTGTGAAGTTACGGGCAGTGCAGTTTACTATGATTGGCGAGATGTGGCATCTTCTTACCCATTCTACTAAGAAGACGGACACTCTGAAGGATACTATGGAGGCAGGCTACGCCACAGGTACCGACGAGAAGGAGAAGAAGGCAATATCACCCTTTCGTGCCTTTGCTGTTGGACTGTCAAGCCGTGTGGGCACAGGCAACCTTGCCGGCGTAGCTTCCGCTATCTTTATAGGAGGTCCTGGCGCAGTATTCTGGATGTGGCTCATGGCTTTATTAGGCGCATCGTCATCGTTCGTAGAGTCTACATTGGCGCAGTTGTATAAGCGTCGCGACAAGGAGGGAGGAGTATACTACGGTGGTCCTGCCTACTATATGCAGTACGGTATGCACAAAAGGTGGATGGGAATAATCTTTGCGGTACTCATAACACTTAGCTATTCTCTCGCTACACAGCTGATACAGGCCAAGACCATGGCTGACGCGTTCTCCGTTAGCATTGACATGGCGATGGACAACGCACCAGGCACGAGTACTATCTACGTAGGTATTGGCGTCACTATAGCCACAGCACTAATCATATTCGGTGGCATACAGCGCATATCACGTTTCGCTGCTCTTGTAGTTCCTGTTATGGCGATAGGCTATATGCTGCTCGCGCTGTATGTAATAGTAACAAATATAACCGCTATCCCTTCTGTAGTGAAGCTGATTATCGACAGTGCCTTTGGCGTAGGACAGGCTGCTGGCGGCATGGTAGGACTTGCAGTGATGCAGGGCGTGAAGAGAGGACTGTATTCTAACGAAGCTGGCGAAGGCTCAGTGCCTAACGCTGCCGCTATAGCCGAAACGTCACACCCCGTGAAGCAGGGACTGCTGCAAGCGTTGGGCGTGTTCTGCGACACTATTATAATATGTACCTGCACTGCCTTTATCGTTCTTATCTCAGGACTATATACTAACGGTGAAGACGGAATATTGCTCACCCAGAGTGCTTTGGAATTAGAGATGGGCGTTGCCGGAAGATACTTCCTCACGGCAGCAATACTGATGTTTGCCTACAGCACCATCATAGCTGGTTACTTCTACGGCGAAACCAACATACGTTTCATATTTGGCAAGAACGCTAACCCTAATGGAAGTGTGCGCAATGAGAAGATTGCCATCTTCATATTCCGTATCTCTACCGCTGGCGTTATACTTGCTGGCGCGATGATGACATTGCAGGACAGCTTCTCTATAGTCGACCTGCTGATGGGCTTCATGACCATTACTAACCTTATTGCCATTATCTGGCTCTCACCACGCGTCAAGATGCTGCTTGACGATTATCTGCGTCAGCGTAAGGAGCACAAGGACCCTGTGTTCAACAAGGCTGCACTCCCTAAGGAACTACAGGAAGATATAGAGTGCTGGGGATAAACAATGGTTTATAATCATTTTTAGTTCATGCTAAAAGGACGTTTTGCTCCCTCTCCTACTGGGCGTATGCATCTCGGCAATGTGTTCAGCGCACTGCTGTCATGGCTGTCTGTTAAGTCTCGCGGTGGACTGTGGGTGCTGAGGATAGAGGACATAGACCCTCAGCGTTCACACATGGAGTATGCTGACAGGATAATGGACGACCTGCGCTGGTTAGGCTTGACGTGGGACGAGGGACCTTACTACCAGAGCGAGAGGGGAGAGATATACGAACGCTACTTGAAGGAACTCACGGAGCATGGCATGACATATCCGTGCTATTGTACACGTGCTGACATCATGGCTACACAGGCTCCGCACGAGAGCGACGGCAGAGTGGTATATAAAGGCACTTGCCGTAACCTGCCGCCAGGGGCACGCAGTGGTGCCGCTGCCATACGCATGAAGGTGCCAGAGGAAGGTGATGGCATTGTGACATTTACTGATGGGCATTACGGTAAACAAACGGTTGACCTGACGCGTCAGTGTGGCGACTTCATAGTACGGCGCAAAGACGGTGCCTGGGCTTACCAGTTGGCTGTGGTAGTAGACGACGCTCTCATGGGAATAACGGAGGTTGTGCGCGGTCGCGACCTGCTGTTGTCATCGCCACAACAGATATATCTGGCACAAGAGTTAGGGTTTACCCCACCCCATTTCACTCACCTCCCATTATTATGCAATGCCGCTGGGCAGAGATTGTCGAAGAGAGACAAGAGCATGGACATGGGAGCCTTACGCTCTCGATATACCTCTGCTGAGATAATTGGACTGTTGGCGTATGCTGGAGGACTGACAACGTCGCCGCAACCGATAAGGGCTGAGGAGCTGTTGCCACTGTTCTCGTGGAACAAGGTGAGCAGGGATGACATAAGACTTGATGATTATTGCAATGAGATATAGAAAATATTGCAATGAGATATAGAAAATATTGCAATGAGATATAAGAAATATTGCAATGAGATATAGAAAATATTGCAATACAATATACCAAAAGGAGGAAGGCTGTTAGCCCTCCTCCTTTTGGTTATATGGTGTTTATATAAACCAACACCGCAAGATAAAGCACCTATAATGGGTGTTTATATATTACATAGTAGCTTTAGTTCTTCTTCAACTTCTGCTCAATGGCAGCCTTCACTCTATCAGCAAAGGCTTCGCACTCTTCGTTCTTCTCAGGCGACATCACTGGCAGATACTCAAGGTTTACCTTTACAGGCTTATAGAAGCGGCTGCCACGCGGCAAGGCATCATAAGCACCATTAATAACAACAGGCAGCACTGGTACGCCTAACTCCTTGCTAAGGATGGCAAAGGTCTTCTTGAACGTAGTCATACCACCATTGCGTGAGCGTGTGCCTTCAGGGAAAATGACGATGTTTTTGCCTTGCTTCAGCACCTCAGCCAACTTCAGGATAGAGTTCTTCAGGTTACGACGCTCCATGAGAATGATGTTATGACGACGCGCTAAGGCACGCAGTGTAGGATTGTTCACGTGCTCCTCGGTAGCGTAGAAGTAACAGTTGTCTATAACACTCCATGGCACTCCTGCCATAACCATTGCGCCATCGAAGTAGCTTTGGTGGTTGGCAGCCATTATAAACTGTCCTTTTACGGGAATATTCTCCGTGCCACGTATCGACATACGGTTGTATATCGTGAAGAACATCTTGAATGCCTTGGCGCAAAAACGGTGTGATCGTCCCGCAACAGGCAGCTCAAGGTGGTCCGAAGCCTCATCGAGAATGTTGTGCTTCTCAGTATGTTCCACCTCCATACGGGTGTGAGAGGCGGAGATACGGTCAGCAATCTCCTGAATATTACGGAACGATGCCATAGCGTCAGCATTGATAGTGATGCCGAACGACTGCTCTATGAATCCCTGAAGGTTCACCATGTCGAGAGAGTCGAAGGCGAGGTCGGTCTCCAAGTGCGACGTAGGCTTCACCGTAACCTTCTTC
>CAKQDQ010000192.1 GCA_934229335.1 uncultured Prevotella sp. | reverse complement strand
CACCTGCACCATGGCATTCTGCACCCATCCCCATGGGCTGATACCGTTGTCCTTTAATATCGCGTTCCAATAATAATACGTAGTCACCTTGTTAGCGAGGTAGTGGTTAGCTAATTGGAACGTGTGTGCGCCAGCATTCCAGTCGTATGTGCCGCTACCACATTCATTTTCCGTCTGTATAGCTTCGTATTGAGGGTGGCGTCGCAGCACTTCGTTCATAGCGTTAGCCCCTTCCCACTGAAAACCTATGGCATCCATGTATTTGTCAATGTTGGGAGTGTTCAGTATTTGCTCATAGACATCAACAGAACCAGTATTCATTGTTCCGACAATCAGCTTCACCTCTGGGTGGTGTTTGCGCATATAAGGTCCTAAATACTCAGCAAGGAACTTACCCGTTGTCTTCGCAGTCCATGAGCAACCAGGGTAGGGCGTGTTACTGTAAGCCTCGTTCTGGTAGGCGAGAGAGGTAATATTAATGCCCTGTTCCTTATAAGCGTTGATAAATTTGTCGAAGTACAGGCAGTAAGCTTGATAATACTGTGGATCGTCAATGAACTGATCGTTAAAATAAGGCGGCACGTTAAAAGGGCAGCCGTTAGTGTTAGTCTTGCGCTGTGCGTAGTGTTTGTTTGTCTTCATCCATGTAGGAGGACTCCAAGGCGAGCAGAAAAAGTCGATGTCAGGATTCTCCGCCAGTGCTACCTTTATGGAAGGGATGATAGTTGTCAAGTCGCGAGAGATGTTAAAGTGCTTCATCTCAAAGTCCGTTTCATTGACATCAATCTCGTCACAGCTGTACCAGTCTCTCGCATAGTCGTTGGCACCAGCTGACAGACGTCCCTTCTGCAGTCGGAGGTCACCGTTAGGATTAAACATACGCTTTACAAACAGCTGCTTGTCAGTCTCGCTCATCATGTTGTAAGCGTCCCAAGGCAACTCGTTAAAGCACGTGCCCCACCCAAGAAACGTCTGCTGTGGCTGTGCTGAACGAATCACAATCTGCGCCTTGCCAGGCACTTTGTCTTTAAGAGTAACGGTAGACATCTTGAAGAAATTACCGTCTACAGACCGAAACTGGTAAGCCGTCGTCTGAGCCTGCATACCGATAGCAGACATCAGCATCAAACTAAGAAATGTAGTTTTTTTCATCATTCAGTTATATTTAGATTAGTAAACTATAATGTTCTTATTATATTTCGTTTGTTCTAAACATTAGATAATGATGACAGAAAACCTCTTCCTTACATCATTCCCTATTCTTTACTCTTGACATACTGCGACGGCAGTACGCCAAATTTTGCCTTAAAACATTTCGAAAAATATTTAGGCGTAGCAAAGCCCACCTTCTCTGCCAGTTTGCCTACAGTGATGTCAGGATGGCGTTGCAGTATAGTCGCAGCCTTCTTCAGCTTAATGTCCTTAATGAACTCATTAGGCGACAGTCCGCTAACAGCCTGTACCTTCCTGTACAGGTTCATGCGGCTCATGCACATATCGCTGCTTAGGCGTTCCACGTTGTAGTCAGAGTCGCTCAAGTGCTCCTCAATCTTCTCCACAACTTTCCTTAAAAACTCCTCCGTCAGTGCAGAACTCTTGCTTAGTTCGTCAGGAGCAATGTGTATTTCGGTAAGAGATAGCTTCTTGCGTCTTAGCTGTAGAATCCGTAACAGGCGTATACGCCTATTCAGCTTCCATATGCCATAACATGCACCGATAGCCATTAGCAGATATATGGTGTATGCCCACCACGTCTCCCACCATTCAGGCATGCGGTGAACAATATACGTTATCTCTCCGTTAGACCAGCATCCGTAGCGGTCTGTGGCTCTTAACAGCAGGTTATATTTACCCTTCGGCAGATTAGACAGGTATATAGAGTTGACGCCTTGCGGCAGATACACCCAGTCTTTGTCCCATCCCTCAACCTTATAGGCAAATGTAACCTTGGCGGCATTGACGGGATCGAAAGTAGAACAGCGCAAGATAACGCTCGCAGTGCCACCAGGCACCTCCATCTCACGGTTCCTCCCGTTCAGCAGTTTTATGGAGTCGCCCATTTGTATGGCAGTGATATAAGGCTGTCCACCTTGTGTATTCCTCTTGTCCAACATCTGTGACGACTCAAACTGCAGGTATGCACCAGCCCCATTAGCGGCTATAATGTTATCATCAACCGTCTCAAGGCAGTAGAAGTAGCTTACGTTGATGTCAGAGTCAGTATTCCTCAGTGTGCGGAAAGCGTCGTTGCGAGGGTTATACTCCCTCAGATACTGGTTTGACAGCATCCATACGTGCCCCGTTCTGTCAGTCTTAATGTCTATGATAGCATCACCGTTAGCGTTGCTCATCTTCTTCATGTACTGTAGCTCCTTCTCGCCTTCAGGCAGAGAGTATACCGAGCCTTGCTGCGTAGCGCACCATAGCGTGGCGTCAGGAGCCAACGTCAATGCCGTGAAGTCTTCCCCATGTGGGTTGGCGAGTGTCTCAGGCTTTCCGTTACGAGGGCAGTATACGAGTTGCTTAGCAGCGTTAATGAAGTGTATGCCCCCATCAGAGTGGGCGGCAATGCCTAACACCCTTGCCGTGCTGGAGCAGTATTTGCGTACCGTATTGCCTACGGTAGAGTAGAGGTATGCACCGTCTGACGTACCAATCCATACGTTGCCGTCACCTTGCGTGTTGATGCTACTAATGTCAGAAGCGAATGACGCCACGTTCTTCTCTACCACCGTGCCTCGCTCAAAGGTCAGATGCAACAGTTGTTTACCCTTAGCTACCCATATACCAGCGTTGTTATTGTCGTGCGCTATAGTTCGTGAGACGTTCATGCCCCCAGCATATGTTAGCCTTGACGTGGCAGGTTCGTAAAACATCAAGCCCACTCTGCCTTGCCATATCCAGTAGTTCTTGCCGTCAGCCACCATTCTGTCGGGCAGTAACGGAAACCCCGTTTTGGCGGATATGGGGGCTACAGACTCACGCACTACAGACTGCACGGAGTTGGAAACAATAAAGGTATGAGGCGTAAAGCCTGCTACCCATATGTTGCCCGACCTGTCCTCACACAGTCCATCAAGTATTTTGCTGCCAGGAGTAAGAAACTCCTTCGTATCAACCTTAGTCAGTTGCCGTCCTGTACGCTTATAGAGATACAGGTCGTCAAGTGTCGTTACCCATATCAGCCCCCGCGTCTTGTCTATCAACATATCAATACAGCGACTGCCATCAGCGTTTTTGGGCATCAGCGTCTGGGTGGTGACGTGCCCTGTTCTCGTGTCGTAGAAAGCCACGCCGTCACCCCATGTAGCAATCCAAAAGCCCCCTTGAGCCACGTCTTCACACATGCGCACAATGCCGCAGCTTGACAGCCAGGGTGCTTTCGTGAAGCGTTTGTTAGACTCTTTATATATATAAGGAGCACCGTTCCATGTCGCTGCCCAGATATTCCCCCTGTGGTCTTCCGTAAACTGGCAGACATTGCGTAGAGCTTTCTCTGAAGTATGCAGCGTCACCTTTCCGTCTGCTGGGTTAATGCGATACACTCCCTCAGAGGTTCCTACCCACATATAGCGGTGAGAGTCAAGAAAGAGAGCCGACACTACCATACCCTTGCCTTGAAGTTGCACTGACAGCAGGTACGTGTCCTTGTCAAGTCGGTATAGTCCTTTCTCTGTGCCGAACCATATACCGCCAATGCTGTCTTCTGCTATGCAGCTAACGTTATTGTTAGCCAACCTGTTTGGCGTTCGCCAGTCAGAGCGAAACACCTCTACCTGATAACCATTGTCACGGCATAAGCCTCCGCCCCTGGTGCCATACCACATATATCCCTCAGAGTCCTGATAGATAC
>CAKQDQ010000191.1 GCA_934229335.1 uncultured Prevotella sp. | reverse complement strand
GGATAAGGGCGGTGGTTTTGGTTGAGTAGTGGCGTTGTAATGGGGCTTTGGGGGTGGTGGATGGACGACGGCGTAAAAACGCCGCCGCACAAGGACGGAGGGGAACTTTTTGAGGGAAGGCGGAGGGGAGGAAAGAAAAAACGACGGCATGGAAACGCCGCCGCACGAGGACGGAGGGGAACTTTTTAGAGGAAGGCGGAGGGATGGAAAGAAAAACGACGGTGTAGAAACGCCGCCGCACGAGGACGGAGGGGAACTTTTTAGAGGAAGCCGGAGGGATGGAAAGAAAAAAAAGACGGCATGGAAACGCCACCGCACAAGGACGGAGAGGAACGGAAAGGCGGTACAGGGGGAAGGGAGAGGCTGTTGGAGGAATGAGAAGAGCTGGGAAAGCGCGAGATAGGAACGACAGCTAAAAAATAAGTAGAAGTAAACAACCTCAATGGGATTATTATTTACTCCTCACCTAAACCAATTTTTATAAGAGTCATATCAATCTCAGGAATACGTTTGCGTGCATTATTTAGTGCGAAACGGTCTTTGAAGCCACAACTTATGGCGGCTCCCTCCTTAGTCATCTCAGGATGTTGCCTGCTGTAGCTTTCCATGTGATAAAGGCGGAACATATTAACAAGGCGATAGAAACCTATAGATGATATAAAGTCACCTGCTGCTTTTTTTCTTCTGTATGCCACCTCCGATATCACCTCTACTCTTTTCAAACATGGTTCTTTGTAACGTCGTGCTATAATGGATAGCACTTCCCTACGTACACTTTCCTCAAAAGTTTCTTGTTTCTCTTCTTTCTCATCATCAGAAGCTGCTGCCCCTTCCTCATTCTGCGTATTTCCAGCTTCATAATCTGATTTATACCGTGGTGATAAAATATAAGCAAGCAATAAAACCGTACTTATAGCAGAAATAATATCTATTATAGCCTTTAGAATCCTACTATCACCAACAAATACCATCCATTCCATAATCACCCACAGCAAAGGCATGAGTATTACTTTCTTTGCAAAGACATACGGGAAATCACTAACATTAGAGAAGTTTTGTTCATGATAAGAGTCTATCTTCTGTATTATTTTACACGATACCCTAACGTAATGTAACGACAAGAACAAGCTAACCGCCCCTGTCAATACATTTATAAACACTTGGTTATATAACATTATAGAAGGAGCTACCAACAACGAGACAATCATCATAGTCAATAATATTCCCATTACGAGCATAAAATAAACACGAGACCACCACCCTACTGTCATTCCTTTAGAAAAGAAAAATCTATTTAACACCATGGAAAAGAACAGCGGATAATAAAGTATGCCGAACGTACGGGCAAAGAACCAAGTATCACCATCCATAGGTCTCAGTACATATGGCATTTGCAGTATCAGTGCCGCAAAGAAAAACGTTACCTGTTTCCGAGCTGGATAATATAACGTCTCATTTTTGTCATACGGCTTACACATATGCCCCCATCTGATAGCAGCACACACCACACTCGTTACTATAAAAGTGTAGCAAGATAAAGAATATATGTTTACATCAACACCTATCATACACCGATATTTTATATACCTTATAACTTCAACGTAGCGTCACAATAATCAAGCACCGCCTGTCTATGTGTTATAAAGATAACAGTCCGTTCTGTTCTTGCAAGTAGATTGTTTAGAAGTTTTCTTTCCGTTTGTAAGTCCAAAGCACTTGTTGCCTCATCAAGAATCATTATCGGGCAATTTCTCAGCAATGCCCTTGCTATGCAAATTCTCTGTGCCTGTCCCTCACTCATTCCACCACCAGACTCAGAAAATATTGTGTTTAATCCATCAGGCAAATCCTTTACAAAGCCAGCGCAAGCAGTTTCAAGTGCTTTATACATCTGGGCATCTGTGGCACTGCTATCACCTAAAAGTAGATTCTCCCTAATAGACCCACTGAGCAAAGTGTTTCCCTGTGGTACATATATAAAATTACATCGTGTAAGAGCCGACACCTCTACCCTTTTCTCCTTATTATATATATAAACACTTCCTGCGTCTGGCTTTACTAATGCAAGCATCATACGCAGTAAAGTCGTCTTTCCGGAACCTGTTTCACCAACAATAGCCGTACATGTGCCAGGTCTAAAGTCGAAGCTTACATTCTCTACCACCTTCCTTTCTGGCTCATCAGCATAAGCGTACGATACCTTTTCTACCACAACACCGCATTTTCCTTTCAACATCTGTGCCTCACCCTGTTCCTCCATTGGCACATCGTCAAAATACATCAACCTTTCAGCCGCCGTCAGTGCCTGTACAAACATCGGTACTATCCTTGCAAGATTCCTTGCAGGTGACTGTATTCTATTAACGAGCTGCAAGAATGCCGTCATACCGCCAAATGTTAAAGTGCCACCAGATAACCTTAACGCGCTCCAAGCAAACGCCAACAGATAGCCCATGGCGAAGCCAATATTAACTGTTAGGTTTGAGAAGACAGAGAACTTTGTCCTTTTTACTATTTTACGGTGCAACTCCTTCTGTTGTCCGTTCAGCTTACCCACGACAGCCTCTTCGCTCTCCATAGTCTTTACAAGCACCCTGTGCTGCACAGACTCCTGTAGAGTGCTCTGTACAAGGCTATCAGAGTCACGCACATCTCTTGACAACCTCCTCATCTTTCTCATGTAAAACTTACCGAGTATAAGGAACAATGGCGTCATCAGTACTATCAGCAATGCCAATGTATGATCCATACAGAACAAATAACAAAACGCACCTATAAACAGCGCAAGCACAGACACCGCATTAGGCAATGTCTCCGCCACAAAATTCACGACATTGTTTACATCCTGCTCCAGCCTATTCAATACATCACCACTGTGCATAGCCGCCCTGCCACGCCACTCAGAACGTAAGATTCTCCTCAATAACTGTTGCTGCATACGGTTCTGCGCCTTTATACCAAGGATGTTACGCACCCATACTGACGCAACATCAAGGACAAATCCCATAGCGACAAACGTTGCCATCACAATTACCGCCACTATCACATTACCCTCTAAGTTATGTGACGCAATGTCAACCGTCCGCTGCACCGCCCACACCGAAGCCAGACTGACAGCAACATCCAGCATACCAATAAAAGTATTTAGCACCGCTTGTTTCCGATTATCACGCGACGACATCCACAACCATCGCACAACAGCAAACAGCTCCCTACCATTTTTCTTAAACAACGGTGAGGCGAAGTCTGTCACATCATCTTTTTGTTTAGGTATATTCTTAATTTTCGTCACAGGCCTTAATAGTTTTGCAAAAGGTTCGTTATCCCATTATTATCTTCATACAGAGGCACCAATCTACCTCTGATCCATACCCCACATCATCTTTTCTCTCAGCGTAGAGAAATATTTTCTCTCTGAGACCCTTACTATCCTCGCTACATATGGAGCTTTTCTAATATTCAGCACCGTTCCATCATGCAGGCTGACACTCCTTCCATCAATAGCGACCAGGAAGTTATGACTTCTGCTTTCAACCTTCATCGTCACCACACTACTATCATTAATCACAATAGGTCGCACCGTAAGACTATGCGGTGCCACCGCCGTAAGGCACAGTGTTCCTGTACCAGGAGCAATGATAGGTCCACCGTTTGAAAGATTATAAGCAGTAGAACCTGTAGGCGTCGTTACTATCACACCGTCAGCCTGATACGTCATCAGGTACTCTCCGTTTACGCTCGTCCTAATAGATATCATCGAGGCGTTATCTCTTTTCAGCAGAGCAATATCGTTCAGTGCATACGGCGTTCCTGTTATCTCATCCCCCTCCTGCGTCTCCACTTTTATCACTGAGTGTTCATGCACCTGAAAGTTACCATCCATCACACCGAAGGCACTCTCTATCGGG
>CAKQDQ010000190.1 GCA_934229335.1 uncultured Prevotella sp. | reverse complement strand
ATATACACTATTGGTACAGACCACGCACCTCACGACATTACGGAGAAACAAGGCGGTGCTGCGAAAGCTATGTCTGGAATGCCTATGGTACAATTCTCTCTACCCTCAATGCTGTCGCTGGTTGACGAGGGCGTTATCAGCATAGAACGTATGGTAGAACTGATGTGCCATAACCCGGCTTCACTATTCAATGTCAGCGAGAGAGGATTCATACGTAAGGGGTATAAGGCTGATTTGGCCATCGTAAAACGCGAAGAAACGCCTTGGGAGGTTACCACAGACACGATTCAAAGCAAATGTAAATGGAGCCCTATGGAGGGCAAAAAGTTCTTCTGGCGTGTTAAGAACACGGTATGCAACGGACGAATGATTTATAATAATGGGACATTTGACGCCAACTGTCACGGAGAGATGATTACGTTTTACAGATAAATACGCCATACAAACATCTGATAATATCGCCTCACAAAAAGACAATATGTAGGAAAAACACTTAACACAAAGGGAGAAAGAATGTTATACAGGATATACCAAACTATAATATTGGCACCAATAGTCATAATAACCACTGTACTGGCAGGCTCTATAGCCGCGGTAGTATGCCCATGTACCGGGTGGCTAAAACGTGCATTACCCTTCAAAGTCGGCATCATAACGCGCCCTGACTGGTGGGCACTGAATCTGTCACGACTATGGGCACGCATCATTATCAGAACCGCTCTACTGCACGTAGAGGTTAACGGTAAGGAGAATATACCACACAACACTTCGTGTGTCTTTATAGCTAACCACCAGGGAGCCTTCGACATCTTCCTCGTATGTGGCTATCTGAACACCGAGATAAGATGGGTTATGAAACGTTCGCTGGAGAAAATTCCATTTCTCGGCATAGCTTGTCGACACGCTGGATACATATTTGTCGACAAAGGTAACCCAGGAAAGGTAAGGGCTACATACAGGCATACGGAAGAAGCACTTAAACATGGTGCGTCGGTCATGATGTTTCCTGAAGGAGCACGTACATTTAACGGACACATGATGCCTTTCCGTAGGGGCGCTTTCACGCTTGCCAACGAGTTACAGCTGCCTGTTGTACCTATGACTATTAATGGTTCGTTTGACATTATGCCACGTCAGAGAGACTGGAAATACATACACCGCAAAACGCTGACGCTGACTATTCACAAACCTTTACACCCTATTTCAAATGGCAACGACAACATACACTACCTGTTGAACGAGAGCTACCGCACAATAAACGCTGCCGTAGAAGAAAAATACAGGAATGGTTAACGACTTAAATATTAACGATGTTACGCGATGGATAATATACTCGACACGACACTACGACTTGCTATAGCACTGCTGTTAGGAGGCATCATAGGCATAGAGCGAGAATATCGCTCTAAAGACGCTGGCTTCAGAACGCATTTTCTGGTTGCGATGGGCAGTGCTCTGTTCTGCATAGTGTCACAATACGGATTCGGCATTGACCTGAAAGACTCGTCACGAGTGGCGGCACAAGTGGTTTCTGGAATAGGATTCCTCGGTGCTGGAACTATTATATTCCAAAAAAACGTAGTTCGCGGACTTACTACTGCTGCGGGACTGTGGGTAACTGCTGCCATCGGACTGGCATGTGGCACTGGTATGTTTGCCGCTGCTGCTATCACTACGGCTATGGTTCTTGTTGGACTGGAAATGCTTAACGCTCTTATTCCACGGATTGGAACTAACACCGTTGACCTGTCATTTACCGCAACATCAAGAAACAGCGTAAAGAACGCGATAAGAAAACTAAGAGAGAACTGTATGGAGCTTCACTCTAATGAGCTACGTGAACGGCATACCTCCAACGGAACTTTATTTGAAGTGTCTATAGTACTGAAGGTAAAACGCGGTACTCACAGCGAGATGTTTCTGGAATGTCTTGACGAGTGTGGAGACGTAACTATATCAAGCATTGAATAAAACAAATTAATACGACCACTATATGACTGAATTAGAGGCTATTAATAAACGCTTCAGCGTAAGAAAATACACAGAACGTCCACTCGCAGACAACGTTGTTGAAGCACTAAAAGAAAAGATTACAGAATGTAACGCAAAAGGCTCGCTACATATTCAGCTGATACTTAACGAACCTAATGCATTTAACGGTATAATGGCTTATGGCTCTTTCTCAGGAGTTAGCAACTACCTTGTCATGGCTGGACGAAAAGACTGTACGCTTGACGAACGCATAGGATACTACGGTGAACAGCTGGTTCTACTCGCACAACAACTCGGCTTAGGTTCTTGTTGGGTAGGACTGACGTATAATAAGGTAAAAGAAGCATATACACTTAACGATGGCGAAAAGGTTGTATGCCTGATAGCATTAGGATATCACAACGCAACAAGGCGCAACCATCACCGAAAATCAATAGAAGATGTCAGTAATGCCGACGCTACTACACCTGCATGGTTTCGCAATGGAGTGGAAGCGGCACTTATGGCACCCACTGCTATCAACCAACAGAAATTCTATTTTGAATACATCGCTAACGCAAACGATAAGCCGCACGTCATAGCCAAGCGTCGATTCTCATTGGTAGGTTACACACGTATAGACATTGGCATTGCCAAACTGCACTTTGAAATTGGTGCGGGTAAAGAACATTTTGAATGGCAAGAATAACAACGTAACATGTGTCTTTACTTACCAACATCACCTACTCTGTCCACACATAGCTTTACTGTCTAACAAAATAAATAAAAAGCCCTAACTACTTTCATTTAGTAGTTAGGGCTTTTCGTATACATCAGTCCCTATCTTGGTAATAATAGTAATCTTCTGCTATCATTTGTTCTTCTGTCATTTCGTCATCTGCTGGAGTATCTGAATACACACGAGTGTTTCGTCTTGCTACATTTCTTCTTGAAGTGTATCTTCTTTGCTGTTTCTTTTTAGGGCGTTTCTCTTCTTGCAATGACTTCTTCAAGCCACACAACGAAATGAGTAAGCCCAATAATAAAATAAAAAAAGTCCACATAGTAATAAGATTTTATGGAAAAGGTGACTGGTTAAACGCTTAGTCTTTATGTTTGTGGATTCTATGATACTGTTGTTATGCTCAGATTCCTTATCCACTACGCTTAATCAGAATGGTTTGTGTATTTCCTGTACTTTTGGCAACAGCCTAAGATTTACTGTTTTCCTCTTAGCTCTTCTATCAAGTCATTTACAATATAAGTATCACTCATCAGATGCAAGCCAAGTTCTTTGTCGTGAAGCATACGGCATACATCTGAATCATAGAATATCCGCAATGCTCTGTCTGTTGATATATGCAGCGTATCAGCTAACTGAGCAATAATGCGAGCTATTTTATTCCATAATAAGAAGTCCAACATAACTATTCCTCTCTTTCCCAATTTTTAAGAGCTTCTACTACATCGTTTGCTACGGCTTCACGGCTCTCGGCATGCAGGGTGTCATAACAATCCTGTATGAGGCTTTTTATTAGCCCTACCTTATCCAGCCGCCTTCTCATTTCAGACGGTGATATACCCATTTTTGTGCCGAAGCCTCGATAGCCAACACTGTAAAGGCAAGGCGGTCGAACTTTGGCGAGTGCGTCATTGTCTCCATCGTAAGCAAATTTGTATTACGCCACAAATATATCACTTTTATTTGATAAAAGCCGCATTTTCAATAAAAATCACGCTAAATTCTGCTGTAATGCGAAAAGCTCCATAGTCCCAAGACAAGGACTATGGAGCTTTTTGTATTTTATAACTGATAAAGCTTATCAATTACTTCTTGTTCAGAGCGAGGTCTACAGCCACTGCGATAGCTACAGAAGCACCTACCATCGGGTTGTTACCCATACCCAGGAAGCCCATCATCTCTACGTGGGCAGGAACTGAAGAAGAACCTG
>CAKQDQ010000189.1 GCA_934229335.1 uncultured Prevotella sp. | reverse complement strand
CTCCAGGACAAGTGCAACAGAGATATACCGCCGGAACCTGTTCCGGTAAGGGTGGACAAGCGAGGTAAGAGCTCACTGAACCTGTTGGTGACAGCAGGCTCCTGTAAACTCTTACGTACTGCAGCAGCAAAGCGGAGAGACTGTTCAGAAGTTCTATAAGGTAGCAGACGCACAGCCAACCATCAAGGCATATCGTGCTTACCTCAACGCTCCTGCTACAGCTAACGCTAAGGCTTTGACTATCAACTTTGGTGGTGCTACCGCTGTTGACGCTGTGAAGGCACTGACCGACAGCGACGCTGTGATATACGACCTCAACGGTAACCGCTTGAGCAAGCTGCAGCGTGGCATCAACATCGTTAACGGTGTGAAGGTGGTGATAAAGTAAATAACAACAAACTAACGTTAAAACTAAGTAAACAATGAAGAAGAAATATATGTCTCCCACTATCAATGTGGTAAAGTTAGACGGTAAGCTGATGCAAATTGTAGTAAGCAATGGTCCTGCAGATGCATCTCTCGGTGCTGATTCAAAGAGAGGTACCATAAGCTTTACTGACGATGATGATGACGATTACGCCACTGGTTGGTAGATACTGTCATTGAAAAGATAACGAGAAAATAAAAAGCGCGCGCGGTTGTGACGATTGTTCACAGCCGCGCGTTTTTTTTTGTTACCTCCAAACAAAGCCTAACCCTAACCCTAACCCTAACCCCCTCTCTGTCCTACGGACATCTCTCCCCCAGGGGAGAGTAAAGATACCTTTATCGATATGGAGCCGAGTTTTTTAACCTCGGTCTTAAAATACGGAAATCCTCAGGTTATACACAAATAAGAATATTTGACCTGTGCGCTTGAAAAGTTAGTAGGTGCGGTGTCCCACCGCACAGTGAAGAATGTGTCCTACCGTACAGTGAAGAATGTGTTAATCCACCATTAATCTCTCATTCTGCAAAAGTAGGATGAAGATTAATGTAAAAACACGAACTGTGCGAAGCACGGTAATTTATAAACTCAACCTCGAGGGGTAGGCGAGGGATGGCAGTTAGCGAAAGCTATCACATAGTGTCACGATAACACCCAAATCATGTTGCGAAAGCTATCATATCGTATCGTAATAACAATGTGTTTGCCCTTCGACATTTCACTGGGTATACAAAAAAACGCTGGGTATCAGTGATACTCAGCGTTCCTCTAAGTTGGGATACCCGGATTCGAACCAGGAAAGGCAGGACCAGAATCTGCAGTGTTACCATTACACCATATCCCAATTATGTGTTGTAAATGTTGAGAAGTTGTTGTCTCTTGTTTACGAGTGCAAAATTACTACATTTTCTTGAAACTGCCAAATTTTTAGGAGACTTTTTTTGTTTTTCTTTCAAAAAATATTCAGATGACATGAATTGACACTCTTAAAGTCCTGTTTTTATGCCATAATGACATCTTTGTCATATCAGAACACGTCGAAGTCAGTATGGCACAGCCATTGCTAATAAGTAGGTGTCAGGCGATGACGCTGACAGACATTAAGAAAGTCTGAAAGAAAGTCACACTGAGTTCTATACCTTATATATTATATAGGGCGTGAACAAAGAGAGAGAGCATGACAAAGTAATAACAAAAATAAAAAGAATACAACTATGGGAAAGATTATTGGTATCGACCTTGGTACAACAAACTCATGTGTTGCCGTTTTCGAAGGCAACGAACCAGTGGTAATAGCAAACTCAGAAGGTAAGCGTACCACACCGTCAGTAATAGGTTTCGTAAAGGATGGCGAGCGTAAGGTGGGTGATCCTGCTAAGCGTCAGGCTATCACAAACCCAAAGAACACAGTGTTCTCTATCAAGCGTTTCATGGGTGAGACGTACGAACAGTGCTCAAAGGAGGTTACACGTGTACCTTACACCGTGGTAAACGAAAATGGTTACCCACGTGTAGACATCGAAGGACGTAAGTACACTCCACAGGAAATCTCTGCTATGGTACTGCAGAAGATGAAGAAGACTGCTGAAGACTATCTTGGTCAGGAAGTGACAGACGCTGTCATCACCGTTCCTGCATACTTCTCTGACTCACAGCGTCAGGCTACAAAAGAAGCAGGTCAGATTGCAGGTCTTAACGTACAGCGTATAGTAAACGAGCCAACAGCTGCTGCACTGGCTTACGGTGTGGATAAGGCTAACAAGGATATGAAGATTGCCGTATTCGACCTCGGTGGTGGTACGTTTGATATCTCAATCCTTGAGTTCGGTGGCGGCGTATTCGAAGTGCTGTCAACAAACGGTGACACACACCTCGGTGGTGACGACTTCGATCAGGTTATCATTGACTGGCTGGCTAATGGCTTCAAGGCTGATGAGGGCATAGACCTTACAAAGGACCCAATGGCTATGCAGCGTTTGAAAGAGGCTGCTGAGAAGGCTAAGATAGAGTTGTCAAGCTCTACTTCTACCGAAATCAACCTGCCTTACATTTCTGCAGAGGGTGGTGTTCCAAAGCACCTTGTAAAGACCCTTACACGTGCACAGTTCGAGCAGTTGGCTCACAACCTGATTCAGGCTTGTCTCGTACCTTGTCAGAACGCTATGCGTGACGCAGGACTCAGCACATCAGATATTGATGAGGTAATACTCGTAGGTGGTTCAAGCCGTATACCTGCTGTACAGGCACTCGTAAAGAACTACTTTGGCAAGGAGCCTTCAAAGGGTGTTAACCCTGACGAGGTGGTAGCAGTAGGTGCATCAATACAGGGTGCAATCCTTAACAATGAGTCTGGAGTAGGCGACATCGTACTTCTTGACGTTACGCCTCTTACCCTTGGTATTGAGACAATGGGCGGTGTGATGACAAAGCTTATCGACGCTAACACCACTATACCTTGTAAGAAGTCAGAGACATTCTCTACAGCCGTAGACAACCAGACAGCCGTAACAATTCACGTACTGCAGGGAGAGCGTCCAATGGCTGCGCAGAACAAGTCAATCGGTCAGTTTAACCTTGAGGGAATAGCACCGGCACGTCGTGGCGTTCCACAGATTGAGGTGACATTCGATATTGACGCCAACGGTATCCTTAATGTATCAGCAAAGGATAAGGCTACAGGTAAGGAGCAGAAGATACGTATTGAGGCTTCTTCAGGTTTGTCAGATGAAGAAATCAAGCGTATGAAGGCTGAGGCTGAGGCTAATGCCGCTGCTGATAAGGCAGAGCGCGAAAAAGTAGATAAGCTGAATCAGGCAGACTCTATGATATTTACTACAGAGAACTTCCTTAAGGATAATGCAGACAAGATTCCTGCTGAAGACAAACCAGCTATTGAGGCTGCTGTCCAGAAGCTTAAGGATGCTCATAAGGCTCAAGACGTAGCTGCCATTGACGCTGCTACTGCCGAACTGAACAATGTTATGCAGGCTGCATCACAGAAGATGTATCAGGCAGGTGCTCAGCCAGGCGCAGGTGCTCAGGCAGGTCCTGACATGAATGCTGGCAACGCTAATGGTGCTCAGGGTGGTAATAGCTCAAATGCACAGAATGACGCACAGGACGCAGACTTCGAGGAGGTCAAATAGGGTCGATAAAAATATCGTAAGGCTTAATAAAATAATTATAAGAAAGCCGTGTAACTCAATGAGTTGCACGGCTTTTTTCTGTTTCTTAACAATTCTAAACAAATTTGGTCAACTCAGAAAATAGCCGTATATTTGCCACATATTTGGCACAGGACTTAAACGTCTATAAGGTCGGACTTATTTGTACTTAAGCGTCTATGCCGTTAAAAACTGTAAGTAAATTGGTAAAAAACAAGCAAAATATGGGTAAGGCAAAATTTCAAATAGAACGTAGGTGCGAGGTGTGCGGAAATCCATTTTTCGCAAAGACTCTGGAGTCTCGCTACTGCTCGGAGAAGTGCGGACAAGTGG
>CAKQDQ010000188.1 GCA_934229335.1 uncultured Prevotella sp. | reverse complement strand
GGTGTAGGTTCAGGCACAAACGCATCATCCTGCCCCCCTGAGGAGCAGGATAACAGGCATAGTGCCATAGCGTATATGGTCAAGATGCTTTTCTTCATTATATGTTATTTTTATCTCTTTTCTTTACTATTATCTATGAGTGTCTATGAGGCAGTCTCTGTACTATTGTGGGAATATTTCCTCGCAAGCCACCATCCCTGTTCCTCGATAGATTACTACTACCTTATGTAGCGTTGTCGTCTTTACAGCCTCTTTCACTATGTCGCTGTCAGCATATCGTATAATCTGTGCGGAGGCATCGGCAAAGAGTTGCTTCAACTGTGCATCAGGAGTGTCAGTCTTGCAATACTTCAACTCTATGATGTAAGAGTCAGTCATGTCCGTGTATATATCGGTAAGCGGACAGAGGAAGATGTCGGCATAGCCACCGTCGTTGTCTAACTCAGAGATAGGACGGTAGAACTGGCACTGGCAGGTCATCGCTAAGGTGAAGCCATGCACGAAAGCCTCTCCCTTCTGCTTGTCTCGCTGTGAGGAGTATCGCTTTAGGCAGTCAGCGATGTATTTGAAGTATTGTTTGTATTCGCCACAGTATGCCAACTTGCTCTCCAACTTACCTTTGTCGTATCGCTCGTAGGTGAGGTCGTTCTCCTTATAGGTATCTAAAAGATAGGTGTACATCTGATCGCGCACCACCTCGTTAGGGATAACGAACCTGGTGGCTCCATTGTATGTTCCATCTATCGTTACCATGCCGAAGTAAAATAGCAGACTCAGGAAGTTGTCAGGGGCGTTGATTTGCTCGGCAGGGAAGTTCTCTACAAGTTTTCCTGTGACGAAGCCCGTGGTCACTAATTGCTGAATGATACTGGCATCGTGCGAGAAACTCTTGTCGTGACGGATGAGCATACGCACTTTCTCATAGTCGATGCGCACGTTCGACTCCACCATGTTTCTGGGAATTTTATAGTTATAATCTATATAGTTGAAGAGGAAGTAGAGCACCATCACGGAGTTGTACATTGTCGCCTCTCCATAAGATTCCTCAGCGAAGCAGTAGTTATCGTACCAAGGCTTTATTTCCTTGATGAGCTCATCTACGGTATGGTTAAATGGCAACACGCCAGCGTAGTATTCAAACATTTCGCGCACTTCTTCCTCCGTAAATCCCGTCATCTCGTTGAAGCGAGGATTAAGCGAATAGTTGGTGCCGATGTTGAATCCGCTGGTCAGGTCGTCCATGGTGATGGGACTTACCCCTGTTACGAACACCCTGCCCAGCGAAGTACCTGCCGCTCCCTTGATGGCGTTGAAGAATTGCCGCAAGTAGCCCTCACCGTGAGTCTGGTCACGATAGCGATCCATATACTTCTCATTGGCGAGAATCTTGTTGGTGAAGTTGTCGTACTCGTCTATGAAGAGATAAATCTTTCTGCCCACCTCGCTACATTTTTTGCAGAGATAATTCAATTGTACCACGGCACCTTTCTCCTCTTTTAGCCCTTCCTTAATATTGGCTGGAAGCAATGCGGAATAGCGGCAACAGAAGTCCTCGTAGTTGATGCGGCAATGCGTGTCAAGTCCATCCATATAGTCGTCGAGTCCGCCTACCACTTCCGCGAAGTTGAGGTGGATAATAAGATAGGTGTTATGTTCTGGCGTAGGGTTCTCGCCGATATATAGTCTCCCGAAGAGTTCTTGGAACTTGTCTGCCTTGTTGATGTCATAGTAGTTTTCGAGCATAGAGATGGTGAGACTCTTGCCGAAACGTCGAGGTCTGATATAGAAAAAATATTTGTTAGACTCCTCTATGTCCTCAATGAAAGGGGTTTTATCGACATAGTAACAATCTTCTCTGATTACATCCTCAAAGTTCTGCATGCCGTAAGGTATGCGTTTGCGATATATTCGTTTTCTTCTTTCTCTTATTGCCATGGCTTATTACTTTTCTCAAGGTTCGAAATTAGTCCGTCTCTGCGTATTTATTACGCTTTTGCTCTTTCAGAGCATTTAAGCTATGTTCGTGTATCCATACCCAGAGTGCCGCTACGCTTGCCCTGGGCTATGCGCTTACTGGGCCTTCAGCCCGTCCTTGCTCGCCAATAGTGTAAGGAACCCTTCGCACACTTCGTTGTTGGGAATATCGAGCAAGTAAGACTGGGTGTCGCGGTCAAACCCTTTTATTGTGAGATAACCGCTTTGGTAAATCATTGGTAGCGGTCTCTCTACGTCTGCTTTGTAGTCATCAAACTGGCTGGTGACATAGTATCTGCCCACTAACTCGTTAAGGTTTTCACCAAAATGTGTGAGTAAGCGAACAAGATAAGTAGGAGTGCCACTCTTAAACCAGTAACTACCAAAGTCCATTTGGTTGAACGCATTGAGGATGCTAAAAGGATTGTATATGTCCACCATTCGCTTACTAAAATGATAGCCGTCATATCTTTCTTTCAATTCATGCAATAGTTCCTCTGGCGTACAATCGTAGTCTTCTGCAAATTCTGCTATTGGCTCTGAGAAGTACTTAACTAACTCTTCACTTGTAATACTGCAGAGAGCCTTGTATTTACGGTTTAGACTGATGTAGTCTGGCTGGTTGAAACCACTAAACACACTGACTTGTGAAAACTTAGTGACTCCTGTTAGGAACACAAACCTGAGGTCGGCATCCGCACTCTTAAATGTAGCATAAAATGATCTCATAATGTTGCGGTGCTTTTCCTCAAGAGTTATCTGCATCCCCTGTTGTTCAACCTTTGTGTCCATATCTAAAACGTCAAGTATAGGTTTGTCGTATTCGTCTATCAATACTACGCAGCCCAACGCTGTTTTCTCATGGGCTGTCTTCTGTATTTGGGACATGCGCAAACCCAAGTCTTTGTAACTATTCTCAACGTTGTATTGTCTTTCCCATTCACTGAGATGAGCATTTAGCGCTTCTTCTAATGTTCCGTCGTTCAAGTAGTTGCCTGCTCCAAAGTCTATATGGAACACTGGGTATTGCTTCCACTCGGTTTCCAAGGAATCCTTTGAAAAGTTCTTTCTTTCCAAGAAAATAATTTTCGAGTGTAGAGATGAGTAGACTTTTTCCGAATCGACGTGGACGAGCCAGAAAATAAGTACTCCCTTGTACAAGTTGATACATCATAGCGGTTTTGTCTACATATACATAATTACCGTTTATGATTTTCTCGAAGGTTTGTATTCCTATGGGGTATTTCATCATAGCGTGCGTTTTTTATTCTTCTTATGGGAAAAATCTTATCCCATGATGCAAAGATAATATTTTTTCGCATAAAAACAAAAAGTACGATAATTATTCTCTGGCTATTTGTTTTTGTGAAGTGGTTATATCGGTTATGATGCTATGAAAAATATGTTTGTGTGGCGGTGCGTCACCGCCTTATGTTGCTTCTTTATTGTCTTCTTCTTTGGAACTGGACGGGGAACATTCAACCCCGTCCAGTAGGTGTCATCGTCTTCGTTATGCAAGCCCGTAGAGACGGACTTGCACAAGGGAGGGGATTAGTCTACAACCGTTATAACTTTGATTGCAAAGGTCTTACCATTATTTTCTACCTTTTGATAGTAAACCTTGCCAGCAGTAAGGATTTTACCTGCTTCTACAGCATCATCATCATTACATTCTGCGGTTGTATAATATTTATTGGCTTCTGCGGTCTCTGTACCATCAGCTATATAAAGAGTAGTCATGATAGAAGAAGTACCGCTCTTCTCATTACAAACAAACGCATAAGTACCTGCATTAAGCTTGCTTGCGTCAAGTTTTACTACTTCGCCTGATGTTACAGTAATATCATTGCCATCTACTCCTGGAACAATAGTTACTGTTGCATCAGTAACACCTGCTGTTGGAGTCAGCTCTATACCATTGCGACCAGTTACTTTACCGTTTTCATCTGTTGTAGAGCCTATTGTCAAAGCGTCATGAACCGTAGCC
>CAKQDQ010000187.1 GCA_934229335.1 uncultured Prevotella sp. | reverse complement strand
TATGTAGCGAGTGACGTGTTGTTTCCTAAGAGATATAAAGTCCGTCCACGCGTGTACTTTATTATGATAAAGACAGAGGCGGCTTCGATGCAGGATTTTAAGGATAAAAAAGCACTACGCACTAATAACAGTGCAGATACAAGGGCGAAAGAACAGATGTATCTCAGTGCAGAAAAACCAGGTTGGTATGAAGGGACAATAGAGTTTAAGAGAGTTGTCGTAAATCATCTTGGCAAATGCGAATATCGTGATACTACGTTTACGGCACGCTGTAAAGCAAACTCTGCCATGGACTGCTACAAGCGTATAACAGAGCATCTGGCACAAAGGGTGGATAGTCGTTCGCAGTTTCCATCATGTAAGGGCAAAAATTTTATGTATAGGTATCTCGGTAGATGTAAGTAACGAGTGATATTCTTTGTCGCTGTCACTCAAAGGAGGTAAAATATATGAATAAGGTCATGTTGATAGGCAATGTAGGTACCGACCCTGATGTGAGATATTATGACGCAGATCAATCGGTTGCTACGTTGAGACTCGCTACAAATGAGAAAGGAGGAGTGTTGCCAAATGGTACACGGATACCAGATAGAACAGATTGGCATACTCTCGTGTTTTACAGAAAGCTCGCAAAGGTAGTAGAATACTATGTACATAAAGGTGATAAGCTGTACGTAGAGGGGCGATTACAATACCGACGTTATGATGACAAAAGAGGAATAGAGCGTACAGCTGTTGAGATTATAGTAGACAGTATGGAGATGTTAACAACTCGTGCGGCATCAAACACTACTGCGCAGCAAATGGAAAACGGTACGCCAACAACTTAGATATAATTTAATTTTATAACCTTATATATAATATTTTGGATTTATCAAGTTTTGATACTTTATTTGAACAGGTACATTTGATACCTCCAACGTTGTCGGTGATAATATGTTTGTTACTTGCGGCAACGCTGTTGGTAGTGTCAGGTTTTGCTAGTGGCTCAGAGATCGCGTTCTTTAGCTTGTCACCTAATGACGTGGCGGAGTTAGATGAAGAGAGAGACTGTGACAAGAAGATAATGATGCTGCGCGAAGATTCGGAGCGTACGTTGGCGACAATACTAATTACAAATAACTTTGTCAACGTGACGATTATTATGCTTCTCAATTATGTAATAGCCTCAGTGATAGATTTTGGGCAGGCGTATTGGTTGCAGTTCCTGTGTATAACAGTATTGTTGACGTTCTTACTGTTATTGTTCGGAGAAATCATACCTAAGGTTTATTCACGCATTTCTCCTTTGAGGTTTTGTCGCAGGGTGGTAAATGCTGTGATGTTTGTGCGTCAGGTATTTTGGCCTATAGAGACATTGTTGTTAGAATCGGGAATCATAGCAGAGAAGTTTGTGCAGCGTAAGAATCATGTTATCAGTGTAGACGAATTGGGACATGCTCTTGAAATAACTGATAAAGAGGAGATTAAAGATGAGAAAGATATGCTGCAAGGCATTATCCGTTTTAGCGATGAGATGGTAAGGGAGATAATGACAAGCAGACAGGATATCGTTGACATAGATATTCGCACTTCTTTTGCTGATGTGCTTAAATGTGTGGTGGATAATAACTACAGCAGAATACCTGTATATCAGGATAATGTCGACAACATAAGAGGTGTATTGTATATTAAAGATTTATTACCTCATATAGGTAAACCATCCAACTTCCGTTGGCAGAGTTTGATTCGTCCTGCATATTTTGTGCCAGAGACGAAAAAAATTGACGACCTATTGCATGAGTTTCAGGTAAATAAGGTGCATATAGCTGTTGTGGTTGATGAGTTCGGTGGTACGAGTGGTATTATCACTCTTGAGGATATTTTGGAAGAAATAGTAGGAGAGATAAACGATGAGTACGATGAGGAGAATATGCAGTACGTAAAGTTAACATATAACTGCTATGTTTTTGAAGGAAAAACAAAACTCGTTGATTTTTCTCGATTGCTGAATTTGGACGATGACTTCTTTGACGAGGATATAGACGCTGATACGATAGCAGGATTAATGCTTGAACTGAAGGGGGATTTCCCAAGCGTTCATGAGAAGTTTAAGTACAAGAATGTATCTTTTGAAGTGCTAAAGAAAGAGCAGCGTCGTATATCTCGAGTCAAAGTAACTGTTGACGATCAGCAACAGAAAGAAGAATAAGGACATTGTTCACATTTTTTGAACTCTGGTAAAGGGATGAAAGGTTTCTGCTTGTCAAGAATATTGGCAAGGAGTCCTTTCAGCCTTTTATTGTATTCCTCTGTATGTTTACTGATATCTGTTATTTCTTCTTTTGCCAATTTTAGATATGGTGTGTAATCTGCGCGCGTAGTATGTTGCACGTAGATAATGGCGGGAACGACAGGTAGTGCGTTTTTTTTGCCTACTATTGAAGAGTACATAAGAGCCTGAAGGAAATAATCTGAGTGATTCTTTATGTTTGCAGGGTCAAAAATATCGTCAATACTTGTTATTGAGAGTTGTTTTGTGACACCTTGCAATCTACCAGTTTTGTAGTCAATAACCCTTATTCTTTTTATGCCATCTTTGTCAGTATAGGTGTCAAGTCGGTCGATAATGCCACCAATGCGGATGTCGTAGTGTTTGCCGTTTACATCAATGGTAACGATGTCTGATACTTCTCCCTCTGTAGCAAGGATTGTAAAGGGAGCATATTGCTTATCGAATGTAAGTAACTGTTTGATAAATGTCAGTATCATTTGCCTGTTAATCAGCTGTAGTCCGCTGAGGCGTGGAGTAGGGCGGTTTTCGTCTTTTATCTGAAAAAGTTCACTACGGAATGCCTGTTCGATAATGCGTTGAATTGTAATGTTACCCTTTTCTTTTAGAAGGTTGTCTATATATTCTGTGGTAGTAGTGCGTCCTTGGGTGGGAGCGTATATTAGTTCTGCTGCCTTATGGAATATATTGCCGAAAGTTCTAAGGTCCATCTCCTCCTCGTCGCTTTCGCTGTCATCGTTGATACCTGATACATATTTGTAGTAGAATCGTAATGGACAGCGTAGATATGTACTGAGTGACGAAGGCGAAATGAGACGTTTCGATAGTAGTTCCTGTATGATTTCGTCGTTTTTCTCCTTCTTGTGTGGAATGTAGGTTGGTGCGTCTTGCTTTCCAATAAGTGCCTTACGGGTGATGTGTAGCTTGCTTTCTGCTGCCAATTGTAACATGAAGCGTGACATCTCACCTGTCTGTCCGTTGTTAGTGGAGCTGTTATATAATATGTGTGCATCGCTTGTGCGTTGCAGTAAGCGATGAAAGTAGTAGGCATATATGGCTACTTTATTATCTATAGTAGTCAGTCCATATCCATGACGAATGGAGTGTGGAAGGAAAGATGTGTCATTTATTTTTGCTGGCAGTTTCCCTTCGTTACATGATAATAGAAGGAGATGGTCAAAATCAAGGTTACGCGTTTCGAGAACTCCCATTATTTGTATTCCCTCTATCGGCTCACCGTGGAATGGTATTGTTGTTTTGCGTACTATCTGCTGTACAAGATTTATGTATAGTGGTATAGACCATTCTTTAGGCGTAAGATTCTTTAATCTGTTTAAAACAGAGTACATACGGTAAATAGCTTCGCGTAAAAAATCATCTTTCTCGGGAATCCTGTTCGCTATTCTCTTAATCGCTGTCAATAGACGTTCGTTGAGTTCCTCACAGTTTTCTATATTCTGTAACGGTTGAAATATATTTTCAAGGTCTTGGTCTATAGTTAAATCCGCAAGGGAAGGGTAAAATATGACGTTACAGTTCAGATGTTCATGTAGTTCCCCAACTTTATCGGATATATACTTGGCGAGAGGATGACGTAAAATAGCGTTAACAGCATGTAATGTGTATGTTTTTTTCTGTAACATTAATGCCAATAAGCGCACAAAAGATGTTATAGATGCCTTCTCTAATGGGTAACCTGTTGTTATGTTTACTTTGGTAAGTGATTCTGGTAGACAGTGTAGTGCAGTTTCAAGTAGTCCCTCATCGGCAAGTACAATAG
>CAKQDQ010000186.1 GCA_934229335.1 uncultured Prevotella sp. | reverse complement strand
CTGGGCCTTCAGCCCGTCCTCACCTAAATCTACAATCCTCTGCAGACTTAGAGAAACTTCAGCAACAATATTATCTGTTTTTATCCCTAACCCCCAAAAACACTATACTTTTTAGGATTATAATCCCCAAAAGTAGTATAAATTTTGGGATTAGGAATTTTTTTTTGCTAATTTTGTATGTTTTCATAAATATATTGCTAATAGGCAAAAAGAGGAAAACGACGTAGGTTTGTACATCACACACATTAAACAATTCTATGCATATATATCCTTACAATCTGTAAGCAAAAGCGCACTTTTTCTTTACAATTTTCAGTATTATAACTTTGCCACGCAATAGGTATCATATTAGCGTATGATTAAGCCCCAATCACGATGTAAACACTATGCTTTTACCTCGTGATTTGGGCACTTTCAAATTGTAAGCAAGACGGAAATACATTTTTTTAGGAAAATGAACCTAAATGAGTTTACAGAAAACTTGCATATATAAAAAATAATTTCTATATTTGCCGCTAATATCATCACTAAGTAAATAAAAACAATCGTTTATGAAATATTCGAGTCGTTATGTAAGAATATTGTTTACTTTGTTAACAATGTTTTTCTCTATAAGCTTATCAGCACAGGAAGAAGAGTATGACCCTGATTATGATTTGGACTATGAAGTGGTTTCGGTAGCAGGGGTAAAGTTTTACGAATCAAAGAGCAAGGCTACAAGCGAATTTAATAGCAGGTTTGGAATTTTAGGGAGCGAAGATTCTGGCTCGTACATAACATACTACGACAACCCAACTATTGGCGGAATAAAGTTCTCGTATGCAAGTTTCTACTTCACGTCAGACAAATTCACTGCCGCCAGTTTAGTAAAGCATTTCTCAGTCAATGAATTCAATAAAGCAAAAGAATTTCGTGACATTGTAGCAGCCCAATATCGTCAAAAGTATAGGAATATGAAATCTTTTGTAGATAGTTTCGGTCGTAGGGCATACAAATGCGGAATGGTTGAAAATAACCGTTATCCTATATTAATATACATTAGCAAGGGCAAATCAAATGGAGGACAAATGAGGTATTATGTGTATGTAGACTATTATGACTCTACGGAGTCGGTTAATGGTGATATATAAAAAGTTCCTTTGTCGTTATCTATACACTGCCCTAAGGGGGAACAGGACAACTGTTGGCAGCATTGCGAAATAAATATAGTCAAGGGCAAATAATAAAAGGTAATAGCCCCTATAACAACTTAGTTTATAAAGATATGAGGAAAACTATTATGACATTGTTGCTGTGCCTTTGCTGCATGGCAAGTATGGCGGCAGACCTAAAGATGGTCAGCGGCAGCATGGAGTGTTTGCGTAACGAGAAATACCTTACGGCAGAAATAGATTGCTCTGAGACCGTATGGGGTAAAGACAAGACCTTTGACGCTTACCTCGCTAAGACAAGGCGAGACAGAGGTTGGGAGGAGAAGTCTATGGAATACTTCTACGAGTGGTTTAACGACGAGGTAACCACTATCGAGGCAAGTAAAGAGACGAAGGACGTAAACTACAAAGTCGTTGTGAAGGTGAAGAATGTGGACAATGGTGGGAAAATCATTGCCGATGTCTTGCTTGTAAACATCTCAACAGGCGAAACCGTGGCAACGTTCTACTTCAAAGGCTCTGACGGTGACTCTAAAGACCACATCACTATGCGCGACCCTATGAAGGAAGTGGGCGAATGTTTCGGTAAAGCCGTATATAAATATATAGTGAAGGGAAAAGTGACGATGATGAAATAAGAAGTTAGCAACAAGGTATATAAAGTAATAAGCGATACCCGTTACCTTACTACCTCTGGAGAGTATGGTTAAGTAACGGGTATCGCTTATTGTTGTTCATTGACTATATGTTTCATCAGATAAAAGAAGCGACAACAGAGCGTAGAACGCTTGAGAAGCCTTATAGCCCCACCCTTATCTCAATGCCACAACTCTTTTAAGAATCAGTCGCTTATACTCTTTCTTCATATTCTGGGGCAGGAAGGAAACATCAATCATGTTGAGCCATTTTATTACCGCACGATGGAACTTACGGGCGGTGTTCTCTATCACCTTGTCGTTAATGCCCGATGCTTGCATGGCTTTAATGAAATCCTCTTTCCTTATCTTTCGCTTCTTTCCGTTGAGCGTAAGAGCCAGCTCCTCGGTGTCTTCAGGTAGCACGAGGGCGGTAGAGAGAAGGTCGTAGGCAGGAGTAAGGGCATACCCCAACCTGTTTCTATTATATAAGGAGAAGTTCTTTAGGTGCATATCAGCGTTGCCTGTAATCCAAGAGAAGATGACAACTTCCCAAAAGTTTAGCAGGTCCAGCTGAGGAAAGGCGGAGTACTTCCTTATTTGTTTCGCTATTTGCTCATAAGAACCCTTGTATTTATATTCCGTCAGTCGCTCAGAGAGCTGGCACATATCCTCCATTGGCACCTTCGTCCCATCATCGTTACGGTCTATTCTGCGCGTGATGTAGCACAGTTCACCATCCGCAAAACGTATCAACCCATGTGGAACGACGTCTATCTTCGCCTCCTTTGCCAAGTGCATGGTCAGGTCTTCTAACTCTGGCAGACAGCGATAGCGAGTGGTTTGCGGCTTAAGGATATAGCGTCCCCACAGCCCTACGATGGTGAAGCGGGCAGGTTCGTTCTTTCCACCCTGGTTGATGTCGAGCGAGAGTTTCGCCTGAACACCCGTCAGAGTGGTCTGACTCCTTATCACCTGCTTAGCGAGGTCGCCAATCTGGCTGCGTGTGTAAGGCAGCACAGGCACGTTCTTCGTACCGAATAGTTTGCGTGCACAGGCAGGATGATAACCTGTTTGCCCTGGTTTCAGTTCCTTATAACAGCATAAACATCTTTCCATACCTACTCTCCTTTCTGCTCATTAGGTACCACACTCACCGCCCCTATGCAGTCTTTGCAACAGGCAAGGAGCAACGACATACGGTCGCGATGGTCTATCTTCCAACTGCTTTCGGCTATGTTGAGTAGCCACCCCTCAGGTATCAGTCCGTCGAAGAAGGGAAACAGCACGGTGTCATGATACTGTTTCTCCGTCAAGGGCAACGTAAGACTAATCGCCTCCGCATCCTTGGACGTCAGGTAGGCGGCATCATAAGCGAAAGTAAAGCCCGTCTCGTCTTCCGTCAGCAGTCCTACATAGTTGTCATACAGATATATTTTGCCTTGTTTCATACCTTCAAGTCGTTAGTTTTAGGGTGGTTCTATAAATTAGCTTTGTTATATTTCGAGGCTATTTTCGAGGTCAAAGTGTAAGTGAGTGAATGAGTTATGCTGTGCATAACGACTGAACGAGCTTACGCTTTGAACCGAAAAGAGACCGAAAGATAACAAAACGTCATTATGCAAAAATGAGTTTTGATTAACGGTGGTAATTTATAGAACCACCCTTTATTCATCCCTTTTAATAGGCACTGGTCCCGCTTCGTGCCCAAACAGCATCAAGACCTGGTTCACCTTGTCGAGCCGCAGCGTCTCCTTACCTTGCTCTAACTCACGCACAAAGCGCAGACCTACACCCGATTTGGCGGCAAGATCCACTTGTGTCAGCCCAAATTGCCGACGCATCTCCTTTACGTATGCAGACAATATATTACTCATAGCGTTATGCTTATTATACCCTTTCGGTGGCAAAGTTACGAAAAAAAGTTGATATTACACCCGAAGTGGTATAATATTTTTGTCATATTAGTGCATATTTTGCATATAAAAGTGTAGACGAGGCATTATCCCTTGAAAAGGACGGATTTGAGATTATATTATTAGCAGACTGTGTTCTGCCATCAGTAATCACAATTATTTACTTATTAATTATTAACTATAGTGCCTGATTTTGGCAGGAACGGGCTGAAAGCCCAACAAGCGCATAGCCCGCTTTGATAGAGATTAGAAGACGAAAAGATAGGTGTTAAGGGGTGGTTCTATAAATTAACTGAAGTTGATTTAGCTGAGACGGGCTGAAAGCCCAACAAGCGCATAGCCCGCTTTGATAGAGATTAGAAGACGAAGAGATAGATGTTAAGGATGATTCTATAAATTAACTGAAGTTGATTTAGCTGAGACGGGCTGAAAGCCCAA
>CAKQDQ010000185.1 GCA_934229335.1 uncultured Prevotella sp. | reverse complement strand
GGCGTTATGAAGCGCATTAAGGCTAAAGGTGCGAAGGTTATTATCTACGAACCGACGCTGGAGAATGGCAGCACCTTCTTTGGCAGCGTTGTAGAAAACGACCTCGACAAGTTCAAGGCTGACAGCCAGGCGATTATCGCTAACCGCTACGACAGCTGCCTGGACGATGTAGAAGAGAAGGTTTATACCAGAGATTTGTTCAGAAGAGATTAAGTGGATGAGATCGTTTTAAATATTGTGCAAATATAAACTTCGGATTTTATAATCATAGACTGTATATTGATATTGTCGTAGTATATAGGAAAATAATAGTAAATATACTATATGTAAAGCGTTGATGGAGGAAATCTTGGAACAACGAACTAATTTTATCGATTTTATTAAAGGAATAGCTATATTTTTAATGTTATATGGACATTCTCTTCAATATGGCAGTGGAGCTGATTTTTTACAAAGTGGACAGTATTGGGAGAACAATGTTATGAAAGCAATATATAGCTTTCATATGCCACTTTTTATTATTATAAGTGGATATTTATTCTGGTTTAGTGTCCAAAGGCATGGAATGTTGAACAGTGTAAAAAAGCGAATTACAACATTGCTTCCGATATGCGTTACTTGGGCGATACTACTTTGGGGAGCTAGTGCGATTTATAAACATCATTATAACGTAAAAGCTCTTATAAGATTGGTATTCACTGATTTTTGGTTTCTTTCCTCTGTACTTGTTTGCGTGATTGTTGTTACTCTTATTGATAGCATTGTAAGCAGAAAATTAAAAGTTATATCTTGTGTTGTGGTGGCAATTTGCTTTTTTATTACACCTGATTTTTTTTGGATGAACGCTCATAAATTTATGATACCGTATTTTACTTGTGGCTATGCTTGTGCCAAATATAATCTTTTGGATAAATTGGCTAACATAAGGAATACCGCTGGTATTACATGTTTGTGTATGTGGGGGGGACTGCTGCTTCTTTACAATAAAAATACTTACATATATACAACAGGAATTACGTTAAAAGGTAAGGATGATATCTATCAGCAGTTAATGATAGATGGATATAGATATCTTATTGGCTTTGTTGGAGTTGTCGCAGTAATTTACTTATCAAAAATATTGTTGAATAAATTTTATAGTTATGACAATAAAGCACTGAGTGTCATTTTAGAGAAGATGGAGTATATAGGGCGTAATTCAATAGAATTTTATATATTATCGACATATATGTTTGTGTATTTAGTTCCTAGATTGACGACTAATTTTGAATTGAACTATTTTATCATTCTGCTTGAAACAATTATTATTATCGTTGTTTGCGCATTAATAGGAAAGTTGTTGAAAAGACTGGGAATTGTTGGGAAATTACTTATTGGTAAATAATATATTATTAATGATAAGTCTGTGAAAGAATGCTTTTGGGACGAGTTACCTGTATATCGCGGACGTGATGCCACATTAGAATTTCTTAATGTAATAATAGTAGCCACGAAAACTCGTGCTGTTATTATTATATCTAGAAATTGCTTATTATGGCAGTATAGTTTTAGTGTGGCAGTTTTGTTGTTATACTGTGGCAAGGTAATCATAATATATATTGTTGATACTACTAATATGAGGTGACAGAAATGTATGACCAAGCAAGAATAAACAACATAATTTACAAAGAATACTTGGATAGAATCAATGAATTAAAAACTAAAAACGTAAGATTAGCTCATTACACATCAGCCACTGTAGCTCTTAGCATTATTGAAAACAAGACTATATGGCTAAACAATGTATGCTATATGAACGATTACAGTGAAATTGAGATAGGTAATCGGCTGTTGATGGATTTTTATAAAAATAATACAGGTAATGAACTGCGAAAAGTAATGGATGAGATACATAAAGGCTGCACAAAGACTTTAGAACAGTATTATGATTTTCATAGTTCTCGCTTGATGAATACCTATGCTTTTTGTTTGACTGAACATATTAAGAAAGAGGATGCGTATGGCAGATTATCGATGTGGCGTGCGTATGGATTGAATAACGGTGTTGCTCTCGTCTTTAACACACCAATGTTTTTAGAAGAAGCAACTAATACAAGTGTTATGACAATACCCATGTTTTATTATGATAAAAGTGAGTTTAGTCATGCAGTTACAGAATTCACTAGAAGATTAGAAGAAAATAGTAATATATTGAAAATGACGCCACATTTTGATAACTACATAATAGATAAATTTTTTATGACCGCACTAAGTTTAAAACATAAGGGATTTGAGGAAGAACGCGAATGGAGAGTTTTGTATAATGAATATCTATATGGGAATTGCCATAGTGAAATAATAGAAGAAAAAATAGAAGTTATAAATGGCGTACCGCGAATAGTTAAGAAGCTAAACTTTTCAAAGATAAAATATAATAATCATAAATTCAACATAGATGAATTAATTGATAGAATCATCATAGGGCCTAACAGCAATGCTGAAAAATTAAGGGAAATATTTGTACGTACTTTGAAGCATAATGGTGTAGATAATGCAGATGAAAAGGTAGTATGCTCAGAGATTCCCCTAAGAAGATGAGGTTAAAAAACAAACCGCCGCACGCTTACGCGCACGGCGGTGAAGACAGACTTTAGTTTTACAACGCTCAATATTCAATAAACTCTGCTGGTGTAAGAATTTTGGGATGATTGATCCCAGATTCTAAAAAATCTTTATCACCAGTTAGCAGAATATCGGCTTTTGCCATGATAGCAGCTCTTAATATAGGTCTGTCGTTAATATCACGTATTTGTGACTCTAAAGATATTTCTTCAGTTGGGGTTGGAACTAATTCTAGTGATAGTAATGCAATGGAAAGGAATCTATCTAATGCTGTAAGGCAATTTGGAAATTTCTTGTGGAAAATCCTCTTTAGCTCATCAACATTTTGCTCACAAATCATACCATGGTTAGGGTATGAAGTAGCTTTAACGTAAGCTTTGAATGGTGTTCCGTTAGCACTTAAAGCAGCAGATATAAGGACATTAGTATCAATTAAAACTTTCATAAACTAAGCCTCATTTCGCAGCTCTTTAACCAGTTGCATTACATCGTCATCAGAAGTTAAGCCAGAGCGTTCAGCTTCTCCTTGCATATCCTGCTGCAAAAGCTGCATCGCATAAACTGCGGAATTAACCATACGCACAGAGTTGCCTTCGACGATAAAAGTGATGCGGTCACCACTATTTACTCCTAGTATTGCTCTAATGTCCTTAGGTATCGTAACTTGTCCTTTCGCCATAACTTTAGCATTATCTACAAAAGTATCAACATACATAAGATGCGCCTCCTTTTAAATAAGCATGAAAAGTAGGGAAATCCCTACTTCTATTATACAGATAAACTTCTTAGAAAGCAATTTTTAGGTGGGGCGTTTTAGAAAAATTTAAGTAAAAATAAACCGCCGCACGCTGACGCGCACGGCGGTGTTAAAACTAAACAATTTTATACAAGTAAAATTCTGATAATAATAGATGAGGTGACAAATAATGAAAGCAAAACTTCTTCTCGTCGGTGCAGGCGGCTTTGGCCGCGTTGCTTTGGAGCACGCAGTAGAGCAGTATGACTGTGCCTTCGTCGACGATGGTCCGGAGCTAGGGACGCTCGTGAATGGCGTGGCGGTCATCGGACGCATCAGCGATTTGCAGCGTCTGCATGATGAGGCTGGTTATGAGCAGCTCGTTGTGACGATTGGCAACAACAAGCTGCGCGAAGAGCTTTATAAGAAAGCGAAGGCATTTGGCTACAGCTTTCCCAATATCATTTGCGCCAGCGCCTATGTCAGCCGTTATGCCGAGCTAGGCAGCGGCTGCGTGCTACTGAACAACGTCGTAGTGCAGAATGGTGCGCACGTTGGCGACGGTGTGCTGCTGAATCCCGGCGTGGAGGTGCATCATGACAGCTTTGTTGATGACTGCTCGCTGATTTATACCAACTCCGTTGTCCGCACTTTGGCCCATGTGGGCAAGCGCGTGCGCATTGGCAGCAACGTCAGCATCAGCAACAATGTAAATATAGCAGACGACAGCGATATTCCCAACGGAACGACGCTGTAATATATATGATATAATCTTAGGAGGTATAATAAATGACCGCATTTTCTGGAGCAACTTTGATGATTACC
>CAKQDQ010000184.1 GCA_934229335.1 uncultured Prevotella sp. | reverse complement strand
GACCTCACCTGTTGCCTCTTGATACTCACTTGTTTCATGTCCAAGACCACGTCCGGCAGAAGAATCATGCCTGTAAAGGATGCGCCCCTCCGTGTCGGCAGGGTAAAAATAGGCGAATGATATTACGGCAAATAGTAATACCATCAGCACATCAGGAATAAAGCGTTTTAATGTATTCACTTCGATTATAATATAAAATATGTGTTAGTTATGTGTGCAAAATTACAAATTTTTTTTCAATTACTAACCTTTTATATATGCTTTTCGTATTGTTCTATGCAAAAACTGAATACTAAGTGCTGGGTTTTGAATGAGTGTCACCTTAGAATCGTTGATGTATATCAAGAAAAATAGGGTAAGAGACTTTGTTTGGTTAAATATTTTGTTAAAACGAAAGGTTTGTAGTAATTTTGCAGCACAATTAAATGGCTAACCGTGTACAATGTGTTACTTATGCTAACTGTAAGATAATGTCATTGTAACGGAAAGTTATATTAGAAAGCAAAGATAATATTTACAAAATCTTCTTATTATTATTACAATGAAAAAGATTGCTATGTTTATCGCAGCTGCTGCTATGGCAGTATCTGCAAGCGCTCAGAAGACTGTAGTTACAGCTTCTAAGGCAGGTGACAACATCTACGTTGGTGTTAACGGTGGTGCTACTACTGTTTTCAAGGGTGACAACGCTTTCAGCGGTTTCCAGCCAACTTTCGGTCTCCGTGTAGGTAAGAACTTCACAACAGTGCTTGGTCTTGCTCTCGATCTCAACTCTGAGATGAACGCTCACACCTCTGATTGCACAGCAGGTATGAACAACAAGACTTTCTTTAACTATGCAGAGGCTAACCTCCTCGGTACTGCTAACCTCATGAACCTCTTTGCTGGTTACAAGGGTGAGCCACGTACATTCGAGGTAATCGCTCTCGGTGGTTTCGGTTGGAGACACTATTTCCCAACAGATCAGGATGGTCTTAACACTAAGCTCGGTCTTGATTTCGCTCTTAACTTCGGCGCAGACAAGGAGTGGCAGGCATATGTTGAGCCTTCTATCACTTATACTTACGACGCTCAGTGGGGTACTGACGAGTATCAGACTTTCAAGTATGATATCAACAAGGCTAACTTCGCACTGAAGGCTGGTGTTAACTATAAGTTCGGATGCTCTAACGGTAAGCACAACTTCGCTATCGAGCAGCTCCGTGACCAGGCTGAGATCGACGGTCTCAACGCTAAGATTAACTCACTCCGTTCTGACGTAGACGCTGCTAAGGCTTCTGCTGCCGCTAAGGACGCAAAGATCGCTGAGCTCAAGAAGGCTCTTAACGATTGCCAGAACAAGCCAGCTCCTGTAGTTGAGTCTAAGGTTGCTAACCTCCAGCCTTCTGTTGTATTCGCACAGGGTAAGTCTGTTGTTGAGAAGAGCCAGCTTCCTAACATCGAGATGATCGCTAAGTACATGAAGAACAACAAGGATTCTAAGGTTAAGATTTCTGGTTACGCTTCACCAGAAGGTTCTAAGGAAGTTAACCAGAAGATTTCTGAGGCTCGTGCTAACGCAGTTAAGAACATCCTCGTTAAGAAGTACAAGATCGCTGCTGATCGTATCGAGACTGAAGGTCTTGGTGCTACAGACAAGCTCTTCGATCAGGTTGAGTTCAACCGTGTTGCTCTCTTCAACGACACTACTAAGTAATCAATTTACACTTAGTTAAAAATAATATAACCCTTCAGAGTTTTGCTCTGAAGGGTTTATTTTTTTTATATAGGTTTGCGGAAGTTGAATGTTTATAACTTAAAATGCTTTGGTTAAGCCTTGTAATGAATAATAATAAGGAATGTCTTACGTTATTTATATAAAACAATTCTAATTTATTTGTATGAGAAAAATAATTGGAGTAGGAGAGACTGTACTTGATATTATCTTTCGAAATGACCAACCATTGAAGGCGGTTCCTGGCGGATCAGCTTTTAATGCTATTATATCCATAGGACGTACTGGTATGCCTTGTATTATGGCCACGGAGGTGGGAGATGACCATGTGGGCGACATCGTAACGAATTTCCTTAAGGATAATAATGTAGACACATCTTATGTGTTCAGACATAAGGGCACACAGTCGCACCTTTCGCTTGCGTTTCTTAATGAGAATAATGATGCGCAGTATCAATTTTACAAGAATCATGCAGTGCTATCTATGCATAAGAATATGCCAGAAGTGGAGGAAGGGGATGTCGTACTCTTTGGGTCTTTCTTTGCCATAAATCCAAAACTACGTGAATATGTAGCGGGATTCTTGCGTAAAGCAAAAGAGAAAGGTGCTATACTGTATTATGATGTTAACTTTCGTGCATCGCATATAAAGGATATTCCAGATACATTTGAGAATATATTAGATAATATGCGCCTTGCTACTGTTGTGAGAGGCTCTGCAGAAGACTTTGAGATACTTTTTGAATCAAGGGACATTGACGAGATATACCACAAGCATATAGCCCCATACTGCAAGTGTTTTATATATACTAACGCTGCAGAACCAATAGAATTGCGCACTCCTACTGTTACGGCTTCTTTCCCTGCAAAAAGTATAAAGACTGTTAGTACGATAGGAGCGGGTGATAACTTCAATGCGGGATTCTGCTATAGTGTTGTAAAGAGTGGCATATTGCATGCAGATGTCTTTCAACAGATGTCAGAAGAAAGATGGATTCCGCTCATAGCTACAGGACAACGTTTCTCTGCCGCTGTTTGTCAGTCGTTGGATAACTATATCCCGAAGGACTTTATAAGCGATTGTAGATAGGTTTACGTACTCTTAAAGAAGAGCTTTTGTTTAATGGGAGTGGTTCTGATGAACAATAAACAATGCGTAGTGTCGTGTTATTATATCTCATAAACGTCGTTGTTATGTCTCTTAAACGATATATTTATATCTCATAAACGTCGTTGTTATGTCTCTTAAACGATATATTTATATCTCATAAACGTCGTTGTTATGTTTCTTAAACGATGTATTTATATCTCATAAACGTCGTTGTTATGTCTCTTAAACGATATATTTATATCTCATAAACGTCGTTGTTATGTTTCTTAAACAATGTCGGTATGACTCTAAAACGTTAAAAGCCTCGTAGCAAACGCTACGAGGCTTTTATATGTTAGCAAGTGTATTTCTTTTTATTGTTTATTCAACAACGATAGGCTTGTACTTAGGTACGAGTGCCTTCATGATTACCCAACCGATGAGGTAGGCTACGGCGCAGATGCAGAAGATAATCATGTAGCCAGCAGGTTTGCCGTCGAAGCCCATGAATGAGAATGCACTGCCCTGTCCTTCAGCGTATGTGAAGAGCATACCAGAACCCTTGTTGATAAGGAATGAACCGATACCGCCCGCCATAGCACCGATACCTGTGATAGTAGCGATAGTTGATTTAGGGAACATATCACTAACAGTAGAGTAAAGGTTGGCTGACCATGCCTGGTGACCTGCACCAAGAAGACCGATGATTATTGCTGGCCACCATGCGCTGTACTCACCCATTGGCTGCGCAATAAGTCCCAAAAGTGGGAAGCAAGCAAAGATAAGCATCGCACGCATACGACCAATGTATGGGTTCATACCCTTCTTATCGACGAAGTATGTCGGCAGATAGCCACCACCAATGCTAAGGATTGTCACGATAGTATAAAGCGTGAAGATAAGCATGATAGCCATAGCTGAGTCTGATGTGTATCCATACTGGTCGGAGAAGTATGCAGGTGCCCAGAATAGGAAGAACCACCATACGCCGTCTGTCATGAACTTACCCATTATGAACGACCAAGTCTGACGGTAACAGAAACACTTGAAGAAGCCAATGGTCTTCTCTTCTTCTTCTGTTTCCTGCTCAACAGGAGCCTCTGCTGTGTCTTCATCCTGTTCGATGTAGTTAAGTTCTGCCTGATTAACGAATGGACTCTTTGCTGGTTTTTCATAAAGCCATACCCAGAAACCCATCCAAATGTATCCTAACACACCTATAATGATGAATGACCATTCCCATCCCATGGCGCGAGCGAGCAGAGGTATGGTAGCTGGAGCTGCGAGGGCACCGATAGATGCACCGCTATTGAAGATAGAAGTAGCGAATGCACGGTCTTTCTTTGGGAAGAACTCTGC
>CAKQDQ010000183.1 GCA_934229335.1 uncultured Prevotella sp. | reverse complement strand
ATGGTACACCTATACTATTTATCTTACCATAGAGTATGTACAGGGACCTACCATTGAGGGCGATATCAGCATTGAGAACTGCGCCCTACCTGGCGAAATGATACGTGTGAATAAAGGCACGGTAAATGTCAAGGCAGACCAGTCGTTCTCACCTAACGGATACTACTGGCGTTTAGGAAAACGCGAAAAGGTAGATGGTAAATGGCAGTTCGTTGGTAACGATGAATGGAAGGTAGGAACTCCTTCTAAATACTATGATGTATTCAAACAAGGCGATAAGGAAGGCACAGGTCTTTTTGCTGGTTGTAAATATGACGAAACAGAGAACCATCTTGACATTCCTGCATACTACTATATGAACGGTTATGGCATACAACTTGGCATAACGATGAGTGGTATTGAAGACCAAATATTCACTGTTGATATGTCGGACAAAGACTGTCTCACCGTTCATAACTTCCACCGCATGGATCCTCAAAAAACAGGCATTGACCTGCATTTGGGTGACGCCGTCGCTCGTGCCAAAGAATATCAGGACGATAAAGCAAAGCCAGAGGCAGAACGTAAAGGTATAGAAGAGTTTGCTGAGCCTCGCATATATATATCCGACCAAAGTGACCTCACCGCCTTTGTTAATTTTGTCGATACCATAGGACAGAACAGCAAGAATGAGGATTTACGCTATGGTAAATACGCACAGTTCGTATTACAGAACGATCTCTACGCTCCTGATGACTATACCCCTGCTAAAGTCTTTAGAGGCATTTGGCATGGAAATGGACATATAATAAAAAATATAGGAAAGGACCAAGCATTATTAGATGAAAACCAAGGCAATATATACAACCTCGGTATGGAGACTGGTAAAATAGCGAACACTAACACTAACAATGGTAAGTACCACTGTTGCTTCGAGTATGCTCCATCTACTGCTTCGGCATTACACTATGTTTACCGTATGGACGGTACTTTATATGATGGATATACCACTAACGACTTCAAGTACGGACGTGTGGCTTACGACCTTAATGAGTATTACCTTCGTAAGCGCTATGCGGTAAAGACGAAAGAGGACGAAAAGTTAAGCAAGGCAGCGTTACAGTATGTTTATGACTACTATGCTAACGGTGACTATCAGTATGCGCACCGCTCTGACGCCATTACTGGTAGAGTAACAGGCGTAACCTACCTGCGTAAAGGTTTGGATAGTGACATCCCTAACTATCGTGAGGCTGCCACGCGTCATGATACGTCACATACTATAGACAAGGCTCGTGCGCAAAACTACAAAGAGGCTTCTGTGGACGAAAATGGAGAAAGCATTGCGGAATCACGTGAAGGTGACTATCTGCCATTGTTCAATGAAAAAAGAAACGGCTCTAACGAGATGAACGACTTTCTCTTCTGGGGACAGGAATTACAATCTACCCCAGACGACTATCCATCAACAATAGGTGTAAAACAGGGGCAAGACTTTGTCTTTGTACGTCAAACCAATTATATGGCAAACCGTGTATATCGTGCAGCAGGTTACTATGGTAATACAACACTCGATGCATACCATTACAATGCCTATAGCAATGCAGGAAGTAATATGGATACCTATGTTCACAATCTAAAGACCACAGCGATAGACTTTACATGTCAAAATGATGCTACTGCCAAGGAGGGATTAGATGAGACAAGCAACATCTACTATCCACCATTGAAGGATGAGGCAAGCACATACTATGGTTTTATGGTAAAGAATGGCATCACCCAGAACCTCTTGGTATATACAAACGCTAATGATGAGGGCGAAACTGCTGAAGCGTATGACATAGTAAACAAAGCACTCAACTATGGTCAAAAGCAAAGTGAATCCCAGATACAAGGACATCACATAGCCAAAACTAATGCTGAGCCAGACAAAACTGATGCTGAGACATTTGAAACAGCACTCTTCCACCTCGTGGAACGTACTGATGACAATATGAATGGTGATGGCGGAAAAAGCACCAACAACACCCTCTGTGTGCCAATACAATTTAATGTCACTGACCAAGCGTGGTATGTACGCAGACCTAAGTATTATGCCAACGCCAACACTGGGGCATGGGAGGGCATCTGTCTGCCATTCACTGTTGACAAGGCTGAGGCATCGCTCAACGGTGAGATAACCCATTTCTATGGTGACTCAAATCTGCACCATGAGTACTGGTTACGTGGAATCTCTGATGTAACAACTAACAATGGAACAACAGAGGCGAAGTTCATCCGTCCTACAACAGGTACGGGCGTTGACTACACCTTCAACAATCCGTTCTTCGTCAATACCTATGGGGGTAAACTCTATAACAAAGATGCTAACCCATACTACGACCAAACTCATACGTACGAGGGCTATCTGCGTCTTACGCAAAGCGAGCCTTACATAGTGCGCTTCCCTGGAGAAAGGTATTACGAGTTTGACCTGTCAAACAAGTTCTACAACAACCTCTTCAGTAAGATGACAGACGCACAGACGGTTACCTTCTATGCCTATGGCAGTAAGAACGAATCCTCTCGTGGTGCTGTTACAATACCTGTAACAACGTCAATGGAGTCAGCAGAAATAAGTGGCTACAAACTTTGCGGTACCTTCGCGGAAACTGCCACAGCCTCTGGTAGCATATACGGCATGAATAGCGATGGCACAGCGTTCTATGCCAACTCTACCGTTTCGTCTGTAATGCCGTTCCGTACATATATGACGAAAACCGCGACGACCGCAAACCAACGTTCTGCCGCGCCTTCCGTTATATTCATAGCAGAGGCTAACAGCAGCGAGTTGATAGTGCCAGAGTTGGGTGGTGACGAAGAGGCACAGCCGACAGGCGATTACCTCATTGTGCGTCCTATAGGCAACGGCAGGGTGCGTGTAGAGAGCACATACTCTACAACGCTCCATGCCTTCACCGCACTCGGACAGCTCTACCGTGTTCTTGACGTTCAGCCAGGCACAGCCACCTACAGTGGCTACACACCAGGTCTCTATATCTTTGGTAAGAAGAAGGTAATGGTACGATGAGCTGTAACCGTCCCACTTACATAGATGGGACTGGTTGGCGCAATGCCACCGTCCACCGCATGACGCGTTGGCCTGATTGGAAGGACTCTCGTAAGCCTGGCACTTATATGATAACGCTGAACGTTAGCGATGGCAAGAACGTGCTTGGCTCTCTCACGGGTAGCAGCGATGCGGTGTATCACTGGATGAAGCAACACCCATCACAACTGCAGGCAGCAAGCCGTGACGCTCTATACTACCGCCATGCTCTGTTGGGCACAAAGGCGATGCCCTTTGTGCTTGACAGCGTAGAGGCGCACCAAGCGTCAGGCATAGAAACGCCTACGCACAAGGAGCCGTCCTCGCATCGCACTCACTTCCCCCTCGAAGCTGTTTCCCTGCCTGATGCCCCGCACATAGTCCTTTCCCCTTTAGGTGAAAAGGTGAAGGAATGTCTGGAACGTATGCCACAGGTAGTACCGCAGATAGAAATGATATGTTACGCTATAATGCCGAACCATATACATTTTATAATAGCGGTGCGCCGTAACCTATCCCGACATATTGGGGCAGTGATACGCTCCTTTATGGGTGCTACCACTCACGCCATGCATCAACAGATGGCGTTAGGCGTAGAAACGCCTACGCACAAGGAGCCTTCCTCCTCGTGCGTCAGCGTTAATGGTGCCTCCTTGTGCAGTAGCGTGAGTAGTGCTGGCTCCTCGTGCGGCAGCGTTTCTACGCTGTCGTCAACCGCCAAGCCCTCCCTTTGGCAACCTGGCTACTGCGTTGGCGTTTGCCAGACAGAGCGCAGTCTGCATACCCGCATCGGCTACGTGCTCCTTAACCCCTTCTTCGCCATCCTTGAGAGCGAACATAGGGACTTCATGAGCCGCGCCATGCGGCTGAATATCGCTGGGCGAACATACAGCGGCTACGGCAATATGCTTCTATTGAAAGAGCCTGAGCGACTGCAGGTGTTCTGCCACCGCAGACACCCTGTTACGAAACAGCCATATTTAGAAACAAAGGATTACCAAGACGAGAAGGCTGCCATACTCGATGCCGCTGCCAACGGGGCCGTCATTGTTACTCCTGGCATCTCGCCTGGTGAAAAGGACATCATGTGGACGGTATTACAGCATGGGGGTAACGTCATCAACCTGCAACG
>CAKQDQ010000182.1 GCA_934229335.1 uncultured Prevotella sp. | reverse complement strand
GCTTGGTACAGCCCTCCAATGTTGGCACTATACCCTTCGGCATGAACTATTACGCCAAAGAACTGTTGTAGTAAATCTAACTGATGCGGAGCGAGGTCATAGAAGTAACCACCGCCTGCAATATCTGGCTGTATTCGCCACGGTCTCTCTTCTGGAGCGTTGTAGTCTACCTGTCTTGGAGGACACGCGAAACGTATCTGTACGTTGAGAACCTTGCCTATCCTGTTCTGCTGTAACAGCTCTTTTACCTTCTGAAAATACGGAAGGTAACGACGGTAATACGCCACGAAGCACGGCACATGCGTCTCTCTTGACACTCGATTTACACGCGCGCAGTCGTCATAACTGGCTGCGAGCGGCTTCTCTACATACACAGGCTTGCCAGCTCGCATAGCCATTATTGCATAGGTGGCATGACTTGACGGAGGCGTAGCAATGTAAATGGCGTTTATATCAGGGTCATCCACAAGGGCTTGGGCGTCAGTATACCACTTCGGAACATTGTGACGCTGAGCATATGAGCGTGCCTTATCGCCGTTACGACTCATTACCGCAACGATTTTTGAACCTGCTATCTGGTTAAAAGCAGGCCCACTCTTCTTCTCAGTCACTTCACCACAACCGATGAATCCCCAACGAATCTCTGACATTCTACGCTTCTTTTTACTTCTTTGTTACAGAACCCTTCTTGTAAGCCTTGTTAAGTCCTGCTATAACATCATTGGTAATGTCTATGCCTTTGTCTGCATAAAGAATGTTATCGCCTGACTTTGAAAGAATAAGTGTATACTTCTTGCTTTTGTTGTACTTAGCAATAAAGTGCTGAACAGAGTCATGTAACGCCTGATTATATTTGTTTGTCTCTTCCTGTAACTCAGCACCAAGACGCTGTTGCAGTGCCTCTAAGTCAGCATTCTGCTTTTGAAGGGCCGCCTGCATACGTTCTGCTGAAGGGCGGTCAAGGGCATTTGACTGCAACTTTTGTTGAAAGTTAGCTGCGTCCGCCTGTAGTTTCTGTCCCTTCTGCTGCAAAGTGTTCTGTACATTACGGCTCTTCTTCTCAAGCACCTGTGTGTACTCCTTACAGAAATCGTACTGAGTAATGAGTGAATCTACCTCTACATACGCTATTTTCAACTCTTGCGGAGCTTTAGTCTTGGCGGTATTATCAGCCTCTTGTTTCGGAGAATTATCACAAGAATTAAGAGATGTCATCGCAATAGCACCGATAGCCATTGCGCAGAAAAGATTTTTCTTAGTCATTTTATTTTATTTAATTATTCGTTTTCAGTATTTTTTTGTAATTTTGCAGTCATGAATAGTTTTGTGCCACACTAATGTCGTGGCTGTAAAACTGAAGACGTTGTGAATGCAAAGTTAACAAGAAATTCTGAATTAGCACTATAAAAAAGTTAAATTATGACTAAAAAAGACTTAAAGCCCGAAAGTGTTTTCCACTTCTTTCAGGAAATAAATAACATTCCAAGACCATCCAAGCATGAAGAAAAAATGATTGCTTTCCTTAAAGAGTTCGGTGAAAGCAGGGGCTTAGAGACTCTTGTTGACGAGATTGGCAACGTTATTATACGTAAAAATGCTACTAAAGGCATGGAGAACCGACCCACTGTTATTCTCCAAAGCCACATAGATATGGTATGCGATAAGGTCGCAGGACGTGAGATTGACTTCATGAACGATCCTATTACCACATATATTGATGGAGAATGGCTACGTGCTGACGGAACAACCTTAGGCGCAGATGATGGCATTGGCTGCGCTATGGAACTGGCACTACTTGATGACGACACTATTGAACATGGTCCTATAGAATGCCTTTTTACCCGTGACGAAGAGACAGGACTAACTGGTGCCAATGGTCTTAAAGGCGATTTGCTGCACGGCAACACCCTGATAAACCTCGATTCAGAAGACGAAGGCCTCTTCTATGTATCTTGTGCAGGCGGAAAAACAACTACAGCAACATTTGAATATACATTAGAGGACGCCCCTAAAGATATGTTTTTCATTGAGGCTTCCATCAAAGGACTTGTAGGAGGTCATTCTGGCGATGACATAAATAAGAAGAGAGCCAACGCCATTAAGTTGCTGGCGAGGTTTCTATATCTCGAACAACAGAAGATGAACGTAAGGTTAGCGCAGTTCAATGCTGGCAAACTGCACAATGCGATACCGCGTGAAGGCAGCATAATCTTCGCCGTTCCATTCGCAGAAAAAGAGACTGTTAGAGTAGACTGGAACGTGTATTGCAGCGAGGTAGAAGAGGAATTTCACGTAACAGAGCAATCAATTAACTGGCACTTAGGAAGCACTGATGCAGAGAAAGTTATGCCTTCTGACTATAGCAAGAGAATTATCGCAGCATTACAGTGTGTACATAATGGTGTCTTCAGTGTGTGTCAAGACGAAGCTCTCGGTGGAATGACCGAGACATCGTCTAATACCGCCGTTATCAAGACCACTACATCAGACAACGATTCCACGCAAGGCGTATGTTGTATCATCTGTAGTCAGCGTTCAAACGTGATGAGTAACCTCACCAACATGGTCAACAGCGTACAAGCAGTATTTGAACTTGCAGGTGCTGACAGCATCACCCACAGCGATGGTTACCCTGCTTGGATGATGAATCCAAACAGCAAACTGCGTGCTGTAGCTATCAAGTGCTACGAAGATTTGTTTGGCAACACACCAAAAGTAATAGGTATTCACGCCGGACTTGAGTGCGGATTGTTTGCAGAGAAGTACCCACACTTAGATATGTTGTCAATGGGTCCAACGATGAAAGGCGTCCATTCTCCAGATGAACGTCTCTACATTCCGTCGGTAGACAAGGTATGGCGATTGATAATTGAGATACTAAAAAACATCTAATACAACTATATTACGATAAGAAACATGAAAAAATGTCTTGACCTTACGGTGACTGCCGTGGAACACATCAACGAAAAGTATGTGCTAATAAAACTTACTCACACGGAGAAACTGCCAGAGATGCACCCTGGTCAGTTTGTAGAAGTAAGAGTAGACGGCTCTTCTACCACCTTCCTGCGTCGTCCTATATCTATAAATAATGTTGATGAGGAGAAGAACGAACTGCATCTTCTCGTTGCAGCGATAGGTGACGGCACACGCAAACTGGCGCAACTGAATAGTGGCGACACGCTGAACGTGATGCTGCCGCTTGGTAATGGCTTCACAATGCCAGCAAATTCCGCCAAGAAGCACCTTCTTGTAGGCGGTGGCGTAGGTGTTGCCCCACTTCTTTATCTTGGCAAGAAGATAAAGGAAATGGGTGGTGAAGCAACTTTCCTGCTTGGTGCTCGTACCGCAAACGATCTGCTTATGCTTGACGCTTTCAAGGCTGTAGGACGTGTTTTCGTTACTACCGAGGATGGTTCTGAGGGCGAAAAAGGCTTCGTTACCAACCACAGCATACTCTCACACGAATCCTTTGACCTCATCTCCACCTGTGGTCCTAAGCCTATGATGATGGCAGTAGCGCGCTATGCGGAGAAGACTGGCACAGTATGTGAGGTAAGTCTTGAGAACAAGATGGCGTGCGGACTGGGTGCCTGCCTCTGTTGCGTAGAGAAAACACAAGACAAGGGCAACGTATGTATCTGCACAGAAGGTCCTGTTATCAACGCAAAACGTTTGGAATGGGCTTAACATAACAGTACCAAGACGTATCTATAATCCATAAAAGAAGCATAAACTACAACGATAATGGCAAATCTTAATGTAAATATAGGTAAACTCGCGCTAAAGAATCCTGTCATGACAGCATCAGGAACCTTTGGCTATGGCATAGAATTTCAAGACTTCATGCCTCTTGATGGCATTGGTGGCATCATCGTAAAAGGCACTACTCTGAAGCACCGTGAGGGCAATGACTATCCTCGTATGGCAGAAACTGCCAGCGGAATGCTCAACTGTGTAGGACTGCAGAATAAAGGTGTGGAGTATTTCTGTGAGCACATATACCCAGAAATCAAGGATATTGACACCAACATGATTGTTAATGTCAGCGGCTCTTGCACAGAAGACTACGGTGAATGTGCCGCTCGCATTAATGAATTAGAGAGGATTCCTGCAATAGAACTTAACATCTCATGTCCTAACGTAAAGCACGGCGGTATGGCTTTCGGCACCACTCCAGAAGGAGCGGCAAGCGTTGTGCGTGAAGTAAGAAAGCGTTACGACAAGACTCTCATCGTGAAACTCTCGCCAAACGTAACAGACATCACCGAGATAGCACGTGCCGTAGAAGACGAAGGCGCAGACAGTGTATCGCTTATCAATACCCTTATGGGCATGGCGATAGACATAGAGAAGCGTAAGCCGCTGCTTTCTATTGGCACAGGCGGTCTTTCTGGT
>CAKQDQ010000181.1 GCA_934229335.1 uncultured Prevotella sp. | reverse complement strand
CTTGCCCTGGGCTATGTGCTTGTTGGGCTTTCAGCCCGTCTCAGCTAAATCAACTTCAGTTAATTTATAGAACCACCACTTAATCTCTATCTCTTTGTCTTCTAATCTCTATCAAATCGTCGCGCCATCTCTATCATATCGCAATGCGATTAGTATGTCATCGTAAGAGTAGTGTCATAACATCGCCACCGCAGCCTTCAGCAAGAAGAACAGTGGGGGAACCAACAATGCTGGCAACATCTGCAACGTATGGCAGTTGCGCAGCTTCAAGATGTCGATGCCCGAAGCAGTAATCAGTATCCCACCTATAATAGACAGTTCTGTCATAAGCTCTGGCGTCACTGCCGACGCACTGCACTTGGCTATAAAGTAAAACATGCCCTGCCAACAGAACAGTACTGGTGCCGCCCATATCATGCCTATGCCATAGGTGGCAGAGAGCACCGTAGACGACACAAGGTCCAGCGTGGCGTTGGTAAAGAGATAGGTATTGTCGCCCTGAAGGGCAGACATCACGGGTCCCAACATAGAGAAGGTGCCTATGCAGTATAGCAGACAGCCCGTGGTGAGACCGTCGGCAAGGCGTGGTTTGCCCTGCCCCACGTCGGTAACATTATCTGAGGGCTTCTTGCCTATATCGCGCACACGTTCTAATTTCATAGCGCAACCTGCCACGGAGCCTATAGCCATGGCTACGATGAAGAGCACAGGGTAGTGGCTGCTGGGCATATTATGCACAAAGGCATTGGCACCCAACAGTACCGTACACACACCTAATGCGGTGAACATGGCGTCCTGATACTCCTGCTTGATGCCGCGACGCAGCACGCTGCCTAACACTGAGCCTACCAAGATGCAGCAGGTGTTGACTATCGTTCCTATCATTCTATCGTTTCTACTATTCCTACATTACACGTGTGACGCATGAAGAAGTCGTCGGTCACAAAACAATAACCGTTGTTACCCCATGAGCTGCCATAAGAGTTGCGACAGATATAACCGCCCTCGCGCAGTCCTACTATCGCCATGGCATGGTCTGAAGCCGCTCCGCCACCACCTTTCTGCATCGTAGGCTCCTTGCCGTACTCCCAGTATACAGCGTGACCCTCCTGCAACGACTCGCGAACCATGCGGCGCAATTCGCGCATAGGCTTGTTGACATACTCGCAATAGCGACGGTTGTCGGGCACCTCAAGAGCCACGTTAGTGTTCCACGGGTGGGTCTGTTCAGAGACATACCAGTGCCAACGCTGATAATACATTACGCTCTCGGCAAACTGTAGCGGCGTGTAGCGCATGGAGAGATAGTAGAAAGACTCACCCTCACCATCGTCCACATCGTGCGTCGACTGGCGGTGACGCGCCACAGTGAAACGAGGCAACAACGCCTCCGTCCTGTCCGCCAACTGCTGGCGCGACTGCTTATGTGCCACAGCGTCGCTGGCAAGGAGCATCAGCTTGCGCTCAAGCACCCTACTGCTGTTGATGCGCGAACGCTCCTGCTGATAGGGCACTAAACCATAGGCGGTAATAAGCCTCTCGGCGTCGGGACCAACACCGCGCATCGACACAGTGCCACGACCGCCATCGCTCAGCTCATCGCCACCGTTAATTATCTCATAACGCTCCAACGTCTGCTCCTCCATAAGGCGTGCCATGAGCCACTGACGCGACAACAGCACACTGTCGCCACGCAACGCTGCCTCATGCTCAACGCAAGCGCAGAAGGCATAAACCCAACACGCCTCAGAACGACCTTGGTCGTAAACATCGCTGACATAGCTCGCCGTTGGGAATGTTAAACTGTCGCCCACACCAATATCGTCTGCCATACGACCGTAAGGACGATCGCACGAACAGAACGCTGCCAACATGAGCAGACAACACGTTATGATGCGTATGTTATAAAAAAATATTGTCATTGTAATATTAAATATGTGATACCAAAATAGTACACGATGCAAAAGTACAAAAAAATCCGCACATAACGCCAACAGCAAAGCATTTTTAACCTAACAAGCAGCACAAGTACTAACATTAGTCAATTATTTTGCAATATTGACTTTACAAAATGATTAAAAAATAGTTATTTTTCTCCCTTTTATCATTTATTAAGCAAAAATTACGCTTGCAGAACAAAATATTTTTCGTACCTTTGCAGCGAATTGGGACATAAGTGACGATGAAAAAATAAATTGGTATAATTTATGTCATAGATTTACGAGATAGTTTGGAGACATGAAGAAGGGTCAATGCAAGCATTGTGACTGATGAATGACACCAAAATATCCAAAAAGATATGGCAAGGCAATATTATCATAGATATTCTTTATACCGTTAAATCGTAACAAGTTGTTTTTTTATAGTCACGAACGTAGCTAACGACAAGTTAGCGCATATACGGAACATACTATTCAGGAACAAACATATTTTAGTACTTAAAATAAATTTCAGTAAGTAATGGCAACATTAGATTTGACACAGTATGGCATCACTGGCTCAACAGTGATCGCACACAATCCTTCTTACGAGAAACTGTTTGAAGAGGAGACAAAGGCTGGTCTCGAGGGCTTCGAGGTAGGTCAGGTAACTGAGCTTGGCGCAGTTAACGTAATGACAGGTATCTTCACCGGTCGTTCACCTAAGGACAAGTACATCGTTGACGATGCACAGTCTCACGACAAGGTATGGTGGACTACTGAGGAGTATAAGAACGACAACCACCCAATGTCTGAAGAGGTTTGGGCACAGGTAAAGGACATCGCGAAGAAAGAGCTTTCTAACAAGAACCTTTACGTTGTTGATGCTTTCTGTGGCGCTAACAAGGCTACTCGTCTCGCTGTTCGCTTCATCGTTGAGGTAGCATGGCAGGCACACTTCGTAACAAATATGTTCATCAAGCCTACAGAAGAGGAACTCGCTAACTTCGAGCCTAACTTCGTTATCTACAACGCTTCTAAGGCTAAGGTTGAGAACTACAAGGAGCTCGGTCTGAACTCTGAGACTTGCGTTGCCTTCAACACTACATCACGTGAGCAGGTTATCATCAACACATGGTACGGCGGTGAGATGAAGAAGGGTATGTTCTCTATGCAGAACTACTACCTCCCACTGAAGGGTATCGCTTCTATGCACTGCTCTGCTAACTGCGATATGAACGGTGAGAACACAGCTATCTTCTTCGGTCTCTCAGGTACTGGTAAGACTACTCTTTCTACCGATCCAAAGCGTCGCCTTATCGGTGATGACGAGCACGGATGGGACGATGAGGGCGTATTCAACCTCGAAGGTGGTTGCTATGCTAAGGTTATCAACCTCTCTAAGGAAAACGAACCTGACATCTACGGTGCTATCAAGCGTAACGCTCTCCTCGAGAACGTAACCGTTGACGCTAACGGCAAGATCGACTTCGCTGACAAGAAGGTTACCGAGAACACTCGTGTATCTTACCCAATCAACCACATCAACAACATACAGCCAGGTTCATCTGCACCAGCTGCGAAGAACGTTATCTTCCTCTCTGCTGACGCATTCGGAGTACTTCCTCCAGTATCTATCCTGACTCCAGAGCAGACTCAGTACTACTTCCTCTCTGGTTTCACAGCTAAGCTCGCTGGTACAGAGCGTGGCATCACTGAGCCAACTCCTACATTCTCTGCTTGCTTCGGTCAGGCTTTCCTTGAGCTGCACCCAACTAAGTACGCTCAGGAGCTCGTGAAGAAGATGAATATGTCTGGTGCTAAGGCATACCTCGTTAACACTGGTTGGAACGGTACTGGCAAGCGTATCTCTATTCCTGATACACGTGGTATCATCGACGCTATCCTTGACGGTTCTATCCTCAAGGCTGAGACTAAGAAGATTCCTATGTTCGACTTCGAGGTACCAACTGCTCTGCCTAACGTTAACCCTGCAATCCTTGACCCACGCGACACATACGCTGACGCATCAGAGTGGGAAGCTAAGGCTAAGGACCTCGCAGCACGTTTCATCAAGAACTTCGCTAAGTACACTACTAACGAGGCTGGTAAGGCTCTCGTTGCTGCTGGACCACAGCTCTAAGCTGAACCTAAGCTACAAAGTAGTTGCTAAAGCAACATAATCCTTATGGCACCGCATCACTATCACTGTGATGCGGTGCTTTTGTTATGAGGTAGTATAGCGCGTTAACGGCCTCATTACAATGCACCAGTCTAATTTCGCACAACCTCCAGCCTAATTTCGCACAGCCTCCAGCCTAATTCCGCATTATGAATTATGCATTATAAATTACAAATGGCTACGTAACGGTAAAATAATGTTAAAACAGTCTCTTTCTTTATTAATATTCGCAATAATTTATTAACTTTGCACCAGTGTTATTGCAGAGAGCAAGACTAACCATCACAGAGAAAAACATTTAT
>CAKQDQ010000180.1 GCA_934229335.1 uncultured Prevotella sp. | reverse complement strand
CGGCATAGCTATGCTCTGTCCGTCAAATGCTGCCATCAAGAGATTAGATGCATCCTTTGTGTCCACAGGTGCGGAGGTTGAACCATACACATTATATAATAGTCGTCTGTTACCTACACTTTGTTGCTGCAACATAACACTGTCCATATGCCATGACAACAATGTCGTTCCATCTCTCCTACTCTCTAATTTTACACTATCAGGAGCTATCGGAGATGACGATTCATACCAACTCATAGCAGGAACAAGAGCCGGTTGCCTCGCAAAAGAAGAGGACACATAATCATACAGTCCCTTAACATTATCAGTAAAGAACTTTGAACGGAAGAAACAGTTACCCATCCCGTATTGTCGCAACACATGCATCTCACGGGTAATATCCTCCAATGGCCAATCTTTCTCTTTTTTGTCGAGGAAGTATATTCCCAAGCCTGGGGTCACAATCCTACCAGACGAACGTTCTAACCAATCAATGGCAAACGGATAGAAGTTACTACCCCGAAAGTACATCATAGGAAATATAGCATCCATATAACCTTCTCCAAGCCACAGGGCGGCATCTTGGAACACTACATCCCTGGCGTTCCACCCATGACTCCATTGACGTTGTGTGTCAGCATATTTGCCAACAGGTGAGCATGACATCATAACCCATGGCTTCTCTGCTTTTACCGCATCATGAATGGTCTTCACAATATGCGTAATATAATTTTGACACTTGTAATGAATCTGAGGGAATCGCCATGTTTCAGGATATCGTATGTAGTCAAGATGTATTCCATCAATATCATACCGTTTGGTAATGTCTGCACAAAAGCGTGCAAGATAATCTGCTGTACCACTTTTCTCTGGATTCATAAACCCCTCATTATCAATCTTTATCAATAATTCTGGTACAGTTTTTCGCAAATGTCTACAGCCTTCTCCATTCCATCTTCCTACAGGAATAGAAACTATCCACGCGTGTAGTTTCATGCCCCGCTTATGACATTCTTCTATGACAAAGGCAAGAGCGTCATACCCTGGTGATTTACCAGGAAAACCAGACAGACACCCATCCCATGGTTCCATAGGTGAAGCGAAAACCGTTGTCGCACGAACACGAGTCTGCAACAACACAGTATTTATACCTGCCGCGCTCAATTTGTCTAAAATACTGCATAACTCACGCTGTTGACGCTTAATGGAAGTTGGAGACTGAGCATAAGAATGAGGCCAGTCTAAACCACCAATTGTCGTTAACCACACAGCACGCATCTCACGAAGTGGCTCACAAGAAGACGACTGACTGTATATTACAGAAACATTCTGAGCACATATATATTGCAACAGAAAAATAGATATAAGAGTTAAATAAAGCTTTTTCATCATTTCGTCTGCAAAGATAGTGTCTTTTTTTGGCAGTAACAAATATTTTTTGTAATTTTGCAGAAATTATATACTTCAAGTAAAAGAACAAAATGATATCATTTACACTTAGCCTAATAGCCCTAATAATCGGCTATTTCTTTTACGGCAAATTTGTAGAAAACGTATTCGAACCATCAGAAAAGCGTAAAACACCAGGAATACGCAAATTCGATGGTGTTGACTACCTTGTACTTCCTGCATGGAAGGTCTTTATGATTCAATTTCTTAATATTGCAGGTACAGGTCCTATCTTCGGTGCTATTATGGGTATGTGGTTCGGTACCTCATCTTACCTCTGGATTGTCTTCGGTTGTATATTTGCAGGTGCGACACACGATTACCTCTCAGGAATGATAAGTATGCGCAAGGGAGGCATCTCATTGCCGGATATGGTCGGCCAATATCTTGGTCCAAACTTCAGAAGATTGATGTTGATATTCGCAATTGTATTGCTCACACTTGTCGGTGCCGTATTTGTTCTAAGCCCTGCTACGCTCTTAAAAGGTCTCATGCCAGCAGGTAGTGGGCTTGATAATATAATGATTTGGATTATCGTTATCTTCGTATACTATATCATTGCCACAATGATGCCTGTGGACAAGATTATAGGTAAGATATATCCACTATTTGCTTTTTCTCTTATTTTCATGGCATTAGCACTGATGGTTACACTGTTTATTAAATGGCCATCATTACCAGAGCTATGGGACGGATTAGGAAACATGGGTGAAGAGAAACTGGGAATTACCAATTCAGAGCCAATTGTTCCTGCGTTATTTATAACAATAGCCTGTGGTGCCATCAGCGGATTCCACGCCACACAAAGCCCTCTTATGGCACGCTGTATAAAATCAGAAAGCCTTGGCAGACCTGTTTTTTATGGAGCAATGATAACAGAAGGTATCGTAGCACTTATATGGGCAACGGTGAGCAGTTGGTTCTTCTATGATGAAGGCTGGAGAGAGATCTGCCCTACAGCTTTCCTTGCACAGCATGACCTTACTGTTACACAGTTTTTTTCAGCCCCGCAGGTAGTAATGGAGGTATGTAAAGGATGGCTTGGCATAGCTGGCGGTGTACTCGCTATTCTCGGTGTTGTTGCAGCTCCTATAACAAGTGGCGATACCGCTCTTCGCTCTGCACGACTTATAATAGCTGATGCCTTACACGTCAACCAGCGTCCAATATCAAAACGACTTGCAATATGTATTCCACTCTTCATTGCTTGCATAGCGTTGCTGATATGGCAGATGGACAACCCTGACAGTTTCAACACTATATGGAAATATTTTGGATGGGCTAATCAGACCTTGGCAGTATTTACGCTATGGACTATTACCGTATATCTTGCGTTAAAAAAGAAACTATACATCATAATGTTACTACCAGCAATGTTCATGACATTTGTATGTACCACTTTCATTCTTATAAGCAAGATAGCTCTTAATATGCCACACGAATTGGCTTATGCTATAGGAATAATAGTTACAGTGCTTGCAACATTCCGTTTTTTCCAATGGCACAACAAGAAATTCGTGTTAGACTATGCATATGGCAAAGATGGAGTAAAAAAACAAAGAGATAACAAAGAAGAGAGATAAGATTATAAATGTTTATTTATTCTCACCCTAACAACAAGTAAAACTATGAAGAAAATTATGATTATGCTTGCCATGTTGACAATGACAATGGCAGCAAACGCCCAATTTGAAAAAGGGAAAAAGTATATAGGTGCTTCACTTACCGGACTAAACCTTTCATATAACGGAAGTAGCGAGGTTTCATTCGGATTCCAAGCTAAAGCTGGTTACTTCATAGAAGAGTGCTGGCAGGTGAACGCAATGGCAGGATATGATAAAGCTGGTAAGGATGCCAAAGGCGTATTTCAAATAGGAGCAGGTGGTCGTTACTATATAATCCAAAATGGTTTGTATGGTGGTGTCAACGCTAAAGCTATATTTAGCAGCGGATACAACGATGTAATGCCAGGAATAGAACTGGGATACACTTACTTTATAAACGATAAGGTAACTGTAGAACCTGCCGTATATTACGATCAAAGTTTCAAAGACCACTCTAACTTCTCTACCGTAGGACTGAAGATTGGAGTTGGACTCTATTTCTAAACAATAACCACAATAAAAAGAAAAGAATATGTTAAGCGTAGAAGAACTTACAGATAAACTGATAGACCTTAGTTTTGCTGAAGATATAGGTGATGGCGATCACACAACTCTTTGTTGTATACCCGCCGATGCAATGGGTAAAAGCCGTCTCATTATCAAGGAGGACGGAATACTCGCAGGCATAGAAGTTGCGAAGGAAGTGTTCCACCGTTTCGACCCAGAGATGCAGGTCGAAGTACTTATAGAAGACGGAGCTAAAGTCAAAAAAGGCGACATCGCCATGATTGTTACAGGTAAAGTGCAAAGTCTCTTGCAGACTGAGCGTCTGATGCTGAACATAATGCAACGCATGAGCGGTATTGCAACTATGACAAACAAATATCAGCAGGCACTTATTGATGCTGGTACAAAGACACGCGTTCTTGACACTCGTAAGACTACTCCTGGCATGAGAATGTTGGAAAAGGAAGCTGTTAAGATTGGTGGTGGTATGAACCATCGCATTGGACTGTTCGACATGATTCTTCTTAAAGATAATCACGTAGACTTTGCAGGTGGTATTCACAACGCAATCTCACGTGCGAAGGCTTACTGTAAGGAGAAGAACAAAAACCTAAAGATAGAGATAGAGGTTCGAAACTTTAAGGAATTAGAGGAGGCACTTGCAGAGAAGCCAGACCGAATCATGTTCGATAACTTTACACCAGAAGACACTGTTAAGGCAGTGCAGATGGTAAATCATCAGTGTGAAACAGAATCAAGCGGTGGTATCACATTCGACACTATGATTCCATACGCAAAAGCTGGTGTAGACTTCATATCATTCGGTGCACTCACACATAGCGTAAAAGGACTTGATATGAGTTTCAAAGCCGTAGAATAACAGCAATAAAGGGGCTTTATAACATGAATATACTGGTGAC
>CAKQDQ010000179.1 GCA_934229335.1 uncultured Prevotella sp. | reverse complement strand
GGTGACATACTGTCCCGTCTTCGTCTTCTTAGGCTTGTCGACAATCTGCATCTTTCCGAAGAGGATGTCGCCCACCTGTCGTGGCGACGCGATGTTAAACTCTTCGCCCGCCAGTTCGTATATCTCCTTCTCCGTATTGCGTGCCCGTTCCGTCAGCAGTCGGTTAACTTCGCCTATCGCCTTAGTGTCGAGCAGCACGCCGTTAGTCTCCATCTCCACAAGCACAGGCACCAGTGGCATCTCGACCTCGTGGAACAGACGTTTCGCTCCTTTCTCTTCCAACATGGGTTCGAGCACATGTTTCAGTTGTAGTGTTATGTCCGCGTCCTCCGCGGCATAGTCTTTCACCTTTACAACGTCCACGTCTCGCATCGACATCTGGTTGCGTCCCTTTGGTCCTATCAGCTCCTCTATGTGAATAGTCTCATAGTTAAGCAGCGTCTCCGCCATATAGTCCATGTTGTGTCGCAGTTCAGGGTTGATGAGATAGTGCGCTATCATAGTGTCCCACAGCTCACCCTTAATCTCTATGCCATAGTTACGAAGCACCGTTATGTCGTACTTTGCGTTTTGCGCAATCTTCAGTGGCTGTGCACTCTCGTATGCCTCGCGGAAAATTTCGAGCACCCTCATCGCCTCAGGTCGAGTAGGGGGCACCGGGACGTAATACGCCTCCTTCTCCTCTATGGCAAAGCTCAGACCTACAAGTTCGGCATCTATGGCGACGGTAGAGGTCGTCTCCGTGTCAAAAGCGAACTCTTTTGAGTTGCTTAAACGACCGCAAAGAAGCTTCATATCCTCCTCATTATCAACGAGAACATATTTTACCGCTGTGGAATTAAAACGCTTTTTCTCTTCGTTTTTAACCACTTCTTCACAACTGTCCGTCTCTGTTGCAAACAAATCAAGTTGCTTGTTAACTACTTTTTGCACGGCTTTAGGTTTGTTTAACATTCGGTCGGCAAAGGCTTTGAACTCCAGTTCGGTGAAGATTTCGCTGAGTTTTTGCTCGTCTGGCTGTTGCACAGTCATAGAGTCGAGTGCAACATCCATTGGAACATCGGTGCGAATAGTAGCGAGGAACTTAGACATCTTAATATCCTCCACAGCATTCTCCACCTTTTCCCTCATCTTTCCCTTGATAGAGGCGGTGTTGGCGAGCAAGCCATCAATGCTGCCAAACTGTGCGATGAGTTTCGCAGCCGTCTTCTCTCCCACGCCTGGACAGCCGGGGAAGTTATCCGCCGAGTCGCCCATCAAGCCGAGGAGGTCGATGACCTGCGACGTATTCTCGATGCCATACTTCTCGCACACCTCTACAGGTCCCATGATGTCGTATCCGCCCCCATGTTTAGGTCGGTACATCTTGATATGTTCCGTTACGAGCTGCGCATAGTCCTTGTCGGGTGTCAGCATGAAGACGTCCATACCAGCGCGTTCGCCTATGCCAGCAACCGTGCCGATAACGTCGTCAGCCTCATATCCGTCGACCTGAAGAATAGGAATATGATACGCCTCAAGAATATTCTTAATGACAGGCACCGAGAGCCTGATGTCCTCAGGCGTCTCCTCACGTTGCGCCTTATAAGCAGGAAAAGCATCGTGACGAAACGTCTTTCCGTGGTCGAAAGCCACCGCTATGTGCGTAGGATTCTCCTTCTGCATCACCTCGTGTAGAGTGTTGCAGAATCCCATTACGGCACTTGTGTTAAAGCCCTTAGAGTTGATGCGAGGGGCACGTATCAGGGCATAGTAGCTACGGTAGATAAGAGCGTAGGCGTCAATAAGAAATAGTTTCTGTGGCATTATGATGAGTTTATATATTTACAAAAACGTTATGGTGAGCTATCATGATAGCCGTTTAAGTTGTAAAATTACTAATATTTTTTCAAATATAATTATAATGTGCGTGAAAACCAAGTTTTTTTTGTAATTTTGCACTACATTAAATGTATATGAAAGACTATATATCCATCATTCGTAAGCCTATTGAGGACAACCTAACAGTCTTCAACCGTATGTTTGTGGAGTCAATGAGCCACAGCGACGGACAGCTCTCCATGGCTTTAGAGCACATACGCCAGCGTTCAGGCAAGCGTATGCGCCCTATGCTCATACTGCTTATGGCGCGAAATTTCGGTCAGGTGTCTGAGACAACATACCGTGCCGCGCTTGGATTGGAGCTGCTTCATACCGCCTCTCTGGTACACGACGACATAGTAGACGAGTCAGAAGAGCGTCGTGGACAGGCGAGTGTCAACGCTGTTTACGGCAACCGCGTGGCGGTACTTGTAGGTGATTATATCCTCTCTACAGCCCTTCTCAACGTGGCTAAGGCTAACAACAACGCCATAGTGGAATACTTGGCAAAGTTAGGACAGACGCTCTCTAATGGCGAGATACTGCAGATAACGAGCAATGGCTCTGAGAATATCAGCGAGGAGGCGTATTATGACGTGATAAAGATGAAGACAGCTGCCCTCTTTGAGGCGTGTTGCGTCATGGGAGCAATGTCGGTAGGTGCGTCAGAGAGCGACGCGGAGGCGGCTCGACTCTTCGGTCAGCGTCTCGGAATAGTGTTCCAGATACGTGACGATATATTCGACTATTACGACAACGCTGACATTGGCAAGCCTACGGGCAACGACATGACGGAGGGTAAGCTCACACTGCCTGCCATTCACGCACTGCTGACCACGCACGACGAGGCTATGATGGCGATAGCGCATAAGGTGAAGAATATCACCGCTACGCCCGAAGAAATCGCGGCTTTGGTGGCTTTTACCAAGCAAAATGGCGGCATAGAGTATGCTGAAAAGGTGATGCATGACATTCACCGTGAGACGCTCTCCTTTATAGACACTCACGTAGAGAATCAGGAGGTAAAGGATGCGCTGACAGCATATATCGACTTCGTAATAGAAAGAAAAAAATAATATTACAAAAACACGAAAAGCCTGTGCTAACTGCACAGGCTTTTTTGTGTTTTATACAGATACCTTTGTAGTTATACTCAAACAAAAATATTTTGAGAATACCAACAATATTTGTTGCTTTTATCTTTCAACATTAATCACCATTAATCTAACATTAATCTTTCATTAATTTATCTCTGATGATGTTTTTGAGTATATATATACGAGAGCAAAGGTCTTAATGAGAGATTAATGTTAGATTATATGGTGATTAATGTTATAAAAGTAGTGCGAAGCACAATAATTACTTTTCTCTGGATCATTTCTGTTTGACCATAAATAGATATGTCTTCGCTGCCTTTTATGGAGCCGAGGTTTCTAACCTCGGTCTAAAATATGGCGCGACATAAGTCCGAGGTTGGAAACCTCGGCTCCATGTAGAAATGCGACAGGAGGTGTTGCCCCCTCACATTGTGCCTATTTACCACCAGTCTCAGTCAGATTTTTCACCTAAAAAGTGTATCATTCCCACTCCTTGGGGAGAGGGCAGAGAGAGAGGTCTTGTGTTTATATCTCCCCCAACAGCACATCCGCGAGGCGTGAAGTGCCAATGCGGAAGAGGTCGTGGTTAAGCCATTCCTCGCCTAACACCTCCTTGACGATGGTGTAGTATATAATGGCGTCCATGCTTGTATTGATGCCTCCAGCGGGCTTAAAACCCACTTTTCTGCCCGTCTGAGCGTAGTATTCCTTGATGCACTGACACATTACGTATGCAGCCTCAGGAGTGGCAGAGACAGCCTCTTTGCCAGTGCTCGTCTTAATGAAGTCGGCACCAGCGTTCATAGCCAAGAATGATGCCTTGCGAATGTTCTCAGGAGTCTTCAGACAGCCCGTTTCGAGGATTACTTTAAGGTGTACATCGTCGCCGCAAACAGCCTTCATCTCGCGTATCTCGTCCACTACGCCCTCTTCGTCGCCAACGAGGAAACGTCCTACAGGCATCACCATATCAATCTCTGTAGCACCGTCTTTTATCGCTAACGCCGTCTCTACGGTCTTCACCTCAAGAAATGTCTGTGAAGAGGGAAAGGAGCCGCTGACGCACGCTATCTCGATGCCGTCAACCTCTAAACACTCGTTGACGATGCTTGCAAAGCAGGGGTAGACGCAGATGGCAGCAGGGTGCGGCAGATCGGGACGCTCATCGTCCCATTTGTTTACGCGGTCTACGAAAGCCATTACCGACTGCTCGCTGTCGGTGCACTTCAGCGTGGTGAAATCCATTGAACCGAAAAGGAATTTCTTAACCTCTGGGGTGTCGTTTTGCAGTACTTTTTCTGCGATGATTTTTCTTAGTTCATCCATTGTTTTTATTGTTTTTGTTGATTGTTGTTGCTGTTTTTAAGATGGACATGGCTGTAGAAACAGCCATGCACGAGGAGCCACAGACGCCCTGTCTTTCGGATGGGGCAGGCTAAAGCGGCTTGGTGTGGCGGTGGGTGTATACTTGCCTTTTGAACGGGGGGGGCTTGGTAGGTAGAAGAGAGGTAGCTAA
>CAKQDQ010000178.1 GCA_934229335.1 uncultured Prevotella sp. | reverse complement strand
ATAACGAAGTGCATGCCCTTGAGGGCTGCTGGAGCCTTGATATCCTGTGTCTCACCATTGAAGCCTGCTTTCTCCTCGTCTGTAAGAACGAACGGACGGATTGCAGCGTGAGGACAAACGAATGAACACTTGTTACACTGGATACAGTTCTCTACATTCCATACAGGTACGAATGCCTCTACACCACGCTTCTCGTAAGCGGCTGTACCGTTCTGCCATGTACCGTCAACAGTACCATGCTTAACGAAATCAGAAACCTTAAGAAGGTCACCAGCCTGTGCGTTGATAGGACGAACGAGCTCCTTAACAAATGCTGGAGCATTATCCTCCTTAACAGGATCATCAGCGAGGTTTGCCCATGCAGGATCTACTGTAAGTTCCTTATACTCACCTCCACGGTCTACTGCCATGTAGTTCTTGTCAACAACGTCCTGACCCTTCTTACCATAAGACTTAACGATGAACTTCTTCATCTGCTCTACAGCAAGGTCAACAGGAATAACCTCCGTGATACGGAAGAATGCTGACTGAAGGATAGTGTTGGTACGGTTACCAAGACCTATCTCCTGAGCAATCTTTGTTGCATTAATGTAGTAAACCTTGATGTTCTTCTGAGCGAATACACGCTTTACCTTGTTAGGAATGAAGTTTACGAGTTCCTCACCATCGAAGATTGTATTGAGAAGGAATGAACCATTCTCACGGATACCACGTGTAACATCGTACATATTCAGATAAGCCTGTACGTGACATGCTACGAAGTTAGGTGTAGTGATCTGATATGTAGAGCGGATTGGCTCATCACCAAAACGAAGGTGTGAACAGGTGAAACCGCCAGACTTCTTTGAGTCGTAAGAGAAGTATGCCTGACAGTACTTGTTAGTATTGTCACCAATAATCTTTACAGAGTTCTTGTTAGCACCTACAGTACCGTCAGCACCGAGGCCGAAGAACTTACATTCCTGAATAGAAGAACCTCCAAGAGCCATTTCCTCTACTGCTGGGAGTGAGAGGTTTGTTACATCGTCAACGATACCAACAGTGAAGTGGTTCTTTGGTTCAGGGAGTTCGAGGTTATTGTAAACAGAGATAATCTTTGCAGGTGTTACCTCTGAAGAGCCAAGACCATAACGACCACCAACTATTACAGGACGATTCTCTACATCATAGAATGCTGACTTAACGTCGAGGTAGAGAGGTTCACCCTCTGCTCCTGGCTCCTTTGTACGGTCAAGTACTGCAATCTTCTTAACAGTCTTAGGAACTGCAGCGAGAAGATACTTAACAGAGAATGGACGGAAGAGGTGAACGTTAACCATACCAACCTTCTTACCCTGAGAGATAAGATAATCAATAGCCTCCTTAGCAGCCTCACAAGCAGAACCCATAAGGATAATAATGTTCTCTGCGTCTTCTGCACCATAGTAGTTGAAGCAGTGGTAGTCACGACCAGTGATTTCTGTCATCTTCTGACAGTACTTCTCTACTACATCAGGTATAGCGTCATAGTATGCATTGCTTGCCTCACGGTGTGTGAAGAACTCGTTAGGGTTCTCTGCGGTACCGCGTGTTACAGGACGCTCTGGTGTAAGGGCACGGTTACGGAAGTCCTCAACATACTCCATTGGAGTGATTGCCTTGATATCTTCCATATCCATTACCTCTATCTTATGATACTCATGAGAGGTACGGAAACCATCGAAGAAGTTGACGAATGGAACCTTTGTCTCAAGTGTAGCAAGGTGAGGAACAGCTGTAAGGTCCATTACCTCCTGTACAGAACTTGAAGCAAACATTGCGAAACCAGTCTGACGGCAAGCCATTACGTCCTGATGATCACCGAAGATACAGAGAGCATGTGAAGCCAGCGTACGTGCAGAAACGTCAAATACACATGGCAAAAGCTCACCTGCAATCTTGTACATATTAGGAATCATAAGAAGAAGACCCTGAGACGCTGTATAAGTTGTGGTTAACGCACCAGCCTGAAGAGAGCCATGAACTGCACCAGCAGCGCCACCTTCTGACTGCATTTCCTGTACCAAAACTTCCTGACCCCACATGTTCTTACGACCACGTGCTGCCCAGTCATCAGTGTGCTCCGCCATAGGAGATGACGGGGTGATAGGATAGATAGCAGCAACTTCAGTAAACATGTAGCTCACGTGAGCAGCAGCCTCGTTACCATCACATGTGATAAACTTTTTTTCTTTAGCCATTGTTTTTGTTTTATAAGATAAGGTTAAAATGTTGTATACTTTATACTTATTGCATATCTAATATAAAAAGCCCAATAGCCACAATGGAATTGTGTTCTCTGCAACTGTATTGTCACTATATTGGCAATAAACAGTACCTTGGCTTCCCAACTTAGGTATGTCGCAAGTTCTACAAACCTTAAAGTGACGTTCACCGTCTATTGTGTAGAACAAATCCCTACTTGATTGATTCACCTTGTGATCTTTCCACATTGTATTGACAAAGAACGTCTCCATCAATGTTTGAGTATCAAACTGTATAGGTAATATCGCTTGATAAAGATTTGAATTATGAAGCATCACCTTAGTAGGTTTCTTCGGAAATTTCTGACCTACGGGGTATATGATATTTATCAGTCTTGCGTCCGCAAGATATTTAATATAGTTCATGACCGTAGCTCTACTTGTCTTCACCTCATGCGCAAGCTGACTGACATTTGGAGCCTGTGGTCCCGATTCTGCTAACAGATAAAACAACTTCTTTATCTTTGTTAAATACTTCAGCTCTATCTGTTTTATCATCAGAATATCAACTTCGGTCATCATATTCATGGATTTCAACAGATTCTCTGCAAAATCTACCTTTTCTCGGAACAAAGGATAAAAACCATGATTTATATATTCCGTAAAGTAATCAAGAGGATTTACCTTGGATATTATTTCGTTTATAATATGTTCCTTATGTCGGAGTATATCATCAAGACTTACTACGGAAAACTCTTTGTGAGTCTTCAGATTCAAGAATTCCCGAAAAGAGAATCCACGAAGATTATAGCTCTTCACGATCTCTCCCAATTCAGGGTTTTCCCTCTTTAGACGCATCACGCTTGAACCTGAGAAAACGATTTTCAACTTTGGGTACAAATCGTAACATCGTCTTAATTCGCGACTCCAATCAAACTGTTTATAAACTTGATCTATTAAGAGTACTCGACCTCCTTGTTTATAAAATTCCCCAGCAAAATCTGCAATTCCGCGCCCTTGGAAATAAAAGTTATTCATGCTAATATAAAGACAACGCCTGTCATTTATATCAAAATTTTCTTTCGCATACTGCAAAAGAAATGTAGTCTTACCTACTCCACGAGTTCCTTTTATACCTATCATTCGTGCACTCCAATCAATCTCATCCATAAGAGCACGTCTTACAGGAGCATTGGATTGCCCTACAACATATCTATGTGTTCGATAGAATTCTTCCATGGGTATTTTATTTCATGGCAAAGGTAATCATTATTTCTCAAATTGCAAAGCAGAGATTGCAAAATGATATTCTTTTTTACATTTTTTTAATATTGAAACCTTTTTTTACATTTCTAATTTATGAGAAAGACTTCCATAAGTTGTCTTGTGGCAAAGGAGCTTCTATTACCAAGTTCTGTTTCGATACAGGATGAACAAACTCTATTCTTCTTGCAAGTAACGATATACTACCGTCTACGTTACTCCTTTTTGCGCCATACTTCAAATCTCCCTTTATCGGGCAACCGATTTTAGATAGCTGACAACGTATCTGGTGATGCCTTCCCGTCATCAGTTTTACCTCTATCAGATTATATCTCTCGCTTGCACCTATCAGTTTATAATGCAGCACAGCTTTTTTTGAATTTGGCTTTTCTACTTCATAAGCATAGGATTTATTCTGTTTCTCATTTCTCACAATCCAGTGTGTCAACGTAGCTTCCTCAACCTTTGGTCTGTTTGCCGTAATAGCCCAATAAGTCTTGTGTACATCTGATGTCTTAAACATCTCGTTTAACCGGCTAAGTGCTTTTGATGTTTTTGCAAACACCACTACGCCCTGTACAGGTCTATCAAGCCTGTGTACTACTCCTAAAAAAACATTCCCTGGCTTATTATATTTTTTCTTAATCCAGTCCTTTACAATATCAGAAAGGGGGACATCGCCAGTTTTGTCTCCCTGTACGATTTCCCCACTTTCTTTATTCACCACAATTATGTGGTTATCTTCATATAATACGGTCATATAAGTACAATTACATATTCATACCACCGTCAATCTGTATTACCTGTCCAGAAACATAACTTGACATATCAGAAGCCAAGAACAAACATACGTTGGCAATATCCTCTACCTGACCTCCACGACGGAGTGGTATCTTCTTCATCCAATCCTTACGTATTTCCTCAGGTAATTGTGCAGTCATCGCAGTCTCAATAAAACCAGGAGCTACTGCATTGGCACGCACTCCCTT
>CAKQDQ010000177.1 GCA_934229335.1 uncultured Prevotella sp. | reverse complement strand
GTATCGATATAAACAGACAGCCCCTGTACCAATCCCTGTTTTACCGGATGAGAAACATCTGCTTTTGCAGCAGCATTAGGAGCAGAACCCATACCAGACTCGTTAGAGAACAAACCGCGAGCAATACCATAGCGTGCTGCAATGAGCACCGTGCTGCCTACAAAGCCACCACCAGCAGCCTCAGGAGTGAACGCTGCTGTGCATATCAACTTGATAGCGGGCCATACAAACTGCCAGTTCATAATAAGGATGGCGAAGCAACCAAGCACGTAAAGCACCGCCATAATAGGCACGAGTGCTGTGCAAACCTTTGCAATGCTCTTTATGCCGCCAATTATTACGAGTCCCACAAGCACCGTAACCACTACGCCAGATATCCATGGCGTTACGTCCATCATGTCATGTGCAAGTGTAGTGATAGCGTTAGCCTGAACTGTACTACCTATGCCGAATGTTGCGAAGCAAGTGAAGATACAGAAGAGAACTGCAGCCCATTTAGCGTGCAGACCATACTCTAAGGCGTACATAGGACCACCGAGCATGTGTCCCTGTTCAGACACGCGGCGATACTTCACCGCAAGTAGTCCCTCGCCATATTTCGTCGCGATGCCGAGCACACCTGTCAACCAGCACCAGAACACAGCGCCTGGACCTCCTAAAGCGATAGCCGTGCCCACACCTACGATGTTACCAGTACCGATAGTGCCCGCAAGTGCTGTGGCAAGTGCGCCAAACTGTGTTACATCACCGTCACCGTCCTTGTCTTTCGTGACCGACAGTTTGATAGCGGTAAAAATCTTACGCTGAGGAAATTTTAATCGAATGGTAAGGAAGAGATGAGTACCCACCAAAAGGATTATCAAAGGATAACCCCATAACATTGAGCTAAACTCATCAAGAATGGTGCTAATAAATTCCATTGCTTTCTCTTTTTGTTATGTTTAATATTTGTAAAAATACAATTTGCTTGCAAAATTACAAAAATTAACAACAATATGCAACATTTTTTTGTATTATTTTCCATGTTCTGTAAGATATTAACACAATATGTAACAATACATCGTCTACATAATTACTGTAAGGGCAGTTTTATAAATTACCTTCGTAAGATGATACTTCATGATTAATGTAGAACATGAAGCTGGAGACTGTTTCGCGATAAGATAGTGATTGTAATATGATTAGATAGATATTGCAATACGAAAGCAGCCTAATCGTACTGCGATAGGGCTGCTTTCGTAATCACAGGCTTACACTTGAGTTTGCTTTCGCATACTTTTTATATCAAAAATGATAAAGTGTGGTAGGCACGTTTTACGTATAAAGCATTATCTGTCAGTTGTATAATGCTTTTAATTTAATGTTGTTCTATATGACATTCTTTTTGACTTTTACAGTAAGAAAAATTATCTTCAGCAATTACAGGAAAAAGAATATACTGTAAAAGTAAGCATTTCCAAGGCAATGTGCAAAAAGCGGTGAATTCCATTCCACGTTGCTAAAAAAGGCAAAATGTTTGGCTTACTGACTTTTTTTTTGTACTTTTGCAGAAGAATTAGGACGGCAGTGCCTTGGCTCTATCGCTGGCATCTAAATGGTGCGAGAGGAAAGTCCGGGCAGCATAGAGCACTCCACTTGCGAAACTACAAGTTATTGGCGACAGTAAGTGAAGGGCAGAAGAAAAGAACCGCCTCCTTTCGGGAGGTAAGGGTGAGAAGGTAGTGTAAGAGACTACCAGCCGATCGGTGACGATCGGGCTGTGTCTGCTGGAGGCTGCAAGTTCAAGTATACCATCGTCATGAAAGGGCTGCTCGCCCGAAAGATTACTTCTTACGATGGAGGGTAGAACGCTAAGCTAACAAGCTAAATCCTTACGGTGACGTGAGGAGTAGATAAATGACAGAGCGTCCGTTATGAGCGAGAGCGTATAGCGGAATACAGAACCCGGCTTATAGGGGCACTGCCTTCCTTTTTCTTTTTTTATTCTAACAAGAACTGTTTGAGATACTGATATTGTAGGGTGGTTATGTATATTAATCGCCACATAGGAAGTTCGTTTTAATGGTAGTATATGTTATGGGTGTTATAGAAGCCCCCTTATAATAATCGCTCGAAAAGTAATAATTGCGATTATTAAACCTGATATATTTATTTCCATATCCCTATGAAACTTAAAGATTTTACCAATACCTCGCGGCTTTTCTTTCAAGCGCTATGGACTGACATACTACAGAAACGTGTAATAGACACGGCAAGTAGCCTTACTTACTCTTCGCTTCTTGCCATTGTGCCGATTATGGCGGTGGTGTTCGCTATAGCGAGAGGTTTTGGATATTCCATATACATAGAGAAATGGTTTACAAATACATTAGCCTCACAGCCTGACGTGGCTGAGACACTTATTACCTTCGTAAACTCTTACCTCAAACATACACAGAAAGGTGTATTCCTCGGTATTGGATTGTTGTTCATGCTATGGACGGTGCTGATGCTTATATCTAACATAGAAAAAGCCTTTAATGATATATGGCAAGTAAAACGGCAAAGGAGTATATTCAGAACTATTACCGACTATATCGCACTGCTGTTTCTTATACCTATCGCTATAGTTATAAGCTCAGGATTGTCAATATGGGTTGCAGCCCTCAACCACCAGTTGCACGATGTCATTGTGCTTGGACCAATGATGTCGTTCATGATTGAGCTGTCGCCATACGTATTTCTGTCTATAGCGTTTACGTTGCTTTACCTATTCATGCCAAATACCAATGTAAAGCTGAAATCTGCCATTCTGCCTGGCGTCGTAGCTGGTGTAAGTATGCAGCTCTTTCAGTCTGTATATATCAATTCTCAGATATGGATATCGAGCTACAATGCCATCTACGGATCTTTCGCTATTATCCCGTTCTTCTTGTTATGGATACAGACGTCATGGATAATATGCCTTGTCGGTGCGGAGATTTCATACTGCCGTCAGAACGCAGAAGACTTTATGGCGTTGGCACCAAAAGAACCCAGCTTTAATTCGCGCCTTGAAATGTCGTGGCGCATTATGCTTTTGATAAAGGAAAGGTTCTGTATCGGGGGAAGTCCGCTTACTGCTATGGAAATAAAAGAACGCACAGGATTACCTATGCGTTCTATTAACATATTGTTGTATGACCTTATTCGTATCCGCTTTCTTGCGGAAATAGTACACGATGAGAAGGGGGACATTGCACGTTATCTACCTGCTGAGGACATGAACAACCTTACACAAGACTGTCTGCGCAACAGATTGGCGGACTTGGGCGATAAGATGTAGATAGCGGCACTTATCACACATTACTAATGTACCCTTACTTGTGGTAATTTATAGAGCCACCTTTATAATAATAGTACCAATATGTACCGAAGTAAGCACTGCGTATTGCCGACTCACGAAGCACGTGTGACGGTTGGCTTCTCATCGTAGTAAGAAAGTCGGAGTAGTCTGCATGTATAGCAGACGACAACAGTGTGTCTGTTACATTATATTTCTCACAATACATAGCATACGCCTCTGCATAATGCTTGGGTAGTGAATCGTTGACGGTATAGTATTTCGGCAACTGCTTTACGAAGTCTGTTAGCTTGCGGTCGAGGAGGTATGCACACAGCAGATAGTCCTTAGCCACAGGCTTTACCGTTCCGCGTCGTAACTCTTTTTGCAGGAATGTATATATAGACTCGCTCTTGTCACGTGGCACTATACCTATTGTACGCCATAACTGTACATCGCTGCCAAGCATGAACGCTACCGACTTATCTTGTTGTGGCGTTAACGAAGCGGAACTGCCAGTTATTTCGTAGGTGAACAACTCGTCGCCTAACTTCCCTTGGTTGGCGAGAGCCAACGCACGTAACATTGTCAGTGACGAGTCGTTATCATACTGAGGAAAGCCTACTTGCAATGCCTTGCTCCACTCCTTGTGCTGACAATAGCGTTCTACCTTCAGACGTGTATGCAGCGTGCGGTCGGTATTGCCCATCATATACGTCATAACTATCATGCAGACTAATAGCAACACGTTGGTCCACCAGGGGTGCGACAGAAACGATGTGCTGCGTAGGGGAGTGAGAAAGGGTTGATAACTCTTTATTTGTCCAAGCACAAAGACGTACAATACCAGCATTATCGGTGAGGCAACCAACCATCCTATAGAAGTGGTCACGCTGCTTCCATGCACGTGTATGGCTGTGAGAAGTCCTACGAGAAGGAAGGACGGGAAGAAGATTAAAGAGAAGGTGCGCTGTGGTAATTTCACAAACAGATTGACAAGAAATGCCACTAACGACAGTATCAGCGTGATAATAGAAACGCCTACACCGCGATGGTAGTGCGTTTGACCTTTAGCCCACGCATTCTGTGTCATCGTTAACAAGTCACCTTGGAACGAAAACACATATGTTACTATAAAAACTATAAAAATGATAGCACACACTACCTTCACAGTAG
>CAKQDQ010000176.1 GCA_934229335.1 uncultured Prevotella sp. | reverse complement strand
AGCACTTGCTTCAAAAGCTACAGGTTATCCTCTCGCTTTTGTTGCAGCAAAACTCGGTATGGGATATGGTCTCTTTGAGTTAAAGAACTCTGTTACTAAGACCACGTCTGCATTCTTTGAGCCTGCTCTTGACTATGTAGTTTGTAAGATACCGCGTTGGGATCTCTCTAAGTTCCGTGGCGTAGACAAGGAGCTTGGTTCATCAATGAAGTCGGTAGGTGAGGTTATGGCTATCGGTCGTAACTTCGAAGAAGCAATACAGAAGGGCCTGCGTATGATAGGACAGGGTATGCATGGCTTCGTAGAAAACAAGGTATTGCAGATTGAGGACATCGAGGGAGCTTTGAAGGCACCTACTGATAAGCGAGTGTTCGTTATCGCTAAGGCTCTGAAACGTAAGATATACAATGTGGATCAAATCCACGAAATGACAAAGATAGACAAGTGGTTCCTTGAGAAATTACAGCATATCGTTGACATAGATGATAGGTTGGAGAAATGTACTTCTATCAATGTGCTTGACAAAGAATTGCTTAGAGAGGCAAAAGTCTATGGTTTTACAGATTTTCAGATAGCTCGTGCCGTTGGATTGGAGAAGGAATTAGGCAATATGCACAAAGCCTCTCTGACCGTAAGAGCCTTCAGAAAGAGAATGGGAGTGCTGCCTGTTGTGAAGCAGATAGATACACTTGCGGCAGAATATCCAGCGCAGACCAACTATCTTTACATGACATATGCTGGTATAGCTAATGATATCAAGTACGAAAATGACAAGAAGTCTATCGTAGTACTTGGTTCAGGAGCTTATCGTATAGGTTCTTCTGTAGAGTTTGACTGGTGTGGTGTGCAAGCACTTAATACCATACGTAAGCAGGGTTATCGTTCTGTTATGATAAACTATAACCCAGAGACCGTGTCAACCGACTATGATATGTGTGATCGTCTGTACTTTGATGAGTTGACATTCGAGCGTGTTATGGATATCATAGACCTTGAAACACCTCATGGAGTGATAGTCTCTACAGGTGGTCAGATACCTAACAACCTTGCGATGTTGCTTGACGCACAGAATGTTCCTATTCTCGGTACCTCTGCACAGGATATTGATAATTGTGAGGATCGTGACCGTTTCTCTTCAATGCTCGACCGAATCGGTGTGGCACAGCCTGAGTGGGCAGCCCTGACAAGTATGGAAGAGATGAACGCCTTTATTGACCGCGTGGGCTTCCCAGTCCTTGTTCGTCCGTCATACGTACTCTCTGGTGCAGCGATGAATGTATGTTCAAACCGCGATGAGCTTGAGAAATTCTTGCAGATGGCAGCCAATGTCAGTGCAGAGCATCCTGTAGTGGTCAGCAAATTCATAGAGCACGCAAAAGAAATAGACTTCGATGGTGTAGCGAAAGATGGTGAAATAATAGCTTATGCTATCTCTGAGCACGTAGAGTTTGCTGGTGTACACTCAGGAGACGCAACGCTTCAGTTCCCACCACAGAAGCTTTACGTAGAGACCGTACGTCGAATCAAGCGTATATCAAAGCAAATAGCGAAGGAATTGCATATCTCAGGTCCGTTCAACTGCCAGTATATGGCAAAGGATAACGATATACTCGTAATCGAGACCAACTTGCGTGCATCACGTTCATTCCCATTTGTAAGCAAGGTGTTGAAGTATAACCTTATAGATCTTGCTACAAAAATAATGCTTGGTGCCCCGTTTGAGCGTCCTAACAAAGACCTTTTCGACCTTGACTACGTAGGAATCAAGGCATCACAGTTCTCATTTAACCGTCTGCAGAAGGCCGATCCTGTTCTTGGTGTGGACATGGCGTCAACAGGAGAAGTAGGTTGTATAGGCAATGATACATCATGTGCACTTCTGAAGGCGATGCTCTCAGTAGGTCATCGCATACCAAAGAAGAATATACTACTTTCTACAGGTTCAACAAAGCAGAAGGCAGAGATGATGGATGCAGCCAAGATGCTTGTGAAGCACGGTTATCAGCTGTATGCGACAGGCGGCACTTACAAGTTCCTTACGGACAATGGTATACCAAGTATAGAGGTGTTCTGGCCATCAGACGAAGGCAAAAAGCCTCAGGCTCTTGATATGTTGCACAACAAGGAGATAGACATGGTAGTCAACATACCTAAGAATCTCACAGCAAGAGAGCTTGACAACGGTTACAAGATACGTCGTGCGGCAATAGATCTCAACATACCGCTTATAACAAATTCACGTCTTGCTTCCGCATTCATAAATGCATTCTGTACCATGCCGCTTGACAAGATTGCCATAAAGCCATGGCAGGACTATAAATAAGAGGTGTAATCAGAACCAAACCAAAGAAAATTAGATAATATATGCAGAACATATTTCGCGGCTTGGGCATAGCCCTTGTCACCCCGTTCAAAGAGGATGGCTCTGTGGATTTTGATTCATTAGGGTCAATAATAGACTATCAGTTGGGCAATGGTGCAGACTTTCTCTGCATCCTTGCTACAACAGGTGAGACGCCTTGCCTTTCATCCGAGGAGCACTACGCTATAAAGCAGTTCATCGTAAAGCAGGTAGCAGGACGCGTTCCGTTGTTGATGGGTTGTGGAGGCAATAACACCGCTGCAGTAGTTGAGATGTTACGTACATACGATTTTAGTGGAATCGATGGTGTACTCTCAGTTTGTCCTTATTATAACAAGCCTTCTCAGGAGGGTCTTTACCAGCACTTCAAGGCAATAGCCGCTGCAACGAAGTTGCCCGTAGTGCTGTATAACGTTCCAGGACGTACAGGTATCAACCTCAAGCCAGAGACAACCTGCCGCCTTGCCACTGACTGTGACAACATTGTTGCCATCAAAGAAGCCAGTGGTTCCATAGAGCAGGTAGACGAAATAATAAAGTATAAGCCAGCGGACTTTGAGGTAATATCAGGCGATGACGCCCTTACCTTCCCAATGATAGCTTGTGGTGCTGTAGGAGTTATATCCGTAATAGGAAATGCCCTGCCTAAGGAATTCTCGCGTATGATACGCCTTGAGTTCCGTGGCGAGTTTGGAGCAGCGCAGAAGATACACCATAAGTTCACAGATCTTTACAGTCTCCTCTTCGTAGACGGCAACCCTGCAGGCGTAAAAGCATTGATGAGCGAGATGGGACTGTTAGAGAATGTATTACGTTTGCCACTTGTACCTACCCGTCTCACAACCCGTCAGAAGATAGCACAAGTGTTGAAAGACCTGAAATTGTAGTTCCTTGACCATAGTTTTTCGATATACTTCGGCAAGGAAATCCCCCTAATGTAAATGTAGGGATACACAGACTAAAGTATAAAGTTCCTGCATTCGTGCGTTTATGCGGATGCTGGAACTTTTTTCGTTTTACCCTTTTTAATCCTTATATAAATGGAACACAGCGTATCTCTTGACCTTATGGAATTTGTAGAGCGTAACATCCTTCCCCGTTATTCCGCTTTCGACGCGGCACATAACATGGAACACGTGATGCACGTTATAAAGGCTTCTGGTAAGCTTGCTCGCAAAATGGGAGCAGATGTCAATATGGCTTATGCCATAGCAGCCTATCATGACTTAGGATTAGAGGGTCCCCGCGCTATTCATCACATAACAGGTGGAAAGATACTGCGTGCAGATAAGCGTTTGGAGAAATGGTTTACCCGCCAGCAAATAGAAACAATGGTACAGGCAGTAGAAGACCATCGTGCTTCCGCCTCAAGAGCTCCACGTTCCATTTACGGCAAGATAGTAGCCGAGGCAGACCGTGACTTACAGCCCGAGACAGTGTTTAAGCGAACGGTACAATTTGGGCTCGACCATTATCCAGATAAAAACGCAGAAGAACACTGGGAAAGATTCTACGAACATATAAAGCAAAAATATTCCGCTTCAGGTTACATTCATCTGTGGATATTAGGTTCAGAGAACGAGAAAAACCTTAACGAGCTACGTGCGATAATAGTAAATGAACCATTGTTACGCCAGACCTTCGACAGAATATATAAGCAATTAACCCAAACCTCAACAGTCCCCCCATGTCAGAAACAGTAAAACAGAACTCAGTACGAGCATGGTTGCTCGCTTCACGTCCCAAGACTCTGACGGCAGCTGCAGTGCCAGTGATGATAGGTTCAGCTGCAACATGGCATGAAACCCAAGGAGTAGGCATGGAATATGTAGCGATGACACTTTGCTTTCTCTTTGCCTTCGTAATGCAAATAGACGCAAACTTCGTGAATGATTATTACGATTGCGTGCGAGGTCGTGACAATGAGCAACGCCTTGGACCACAGCGAGCGTGTCAACAAGGTTGGGTAACGCTACGCGCCATGCGTATCGCCATAGCCCTAACGTCGGTATTGGCGTGCATAGTAGGCTTACCCCTTGTGCTTTATGGTGGTTGGCAGCTGATATGGGTAGGCATAGCGTGCCTTGTTTTCTGTTTCTTGTATACCACCCTGTTGGCAGGCAAGGGACTTGGAGACCTGTTAGTGCTACTCTTTTTCGGACTTGTGCCGTGCTATTTTACCTATTACGTCACTATGCCAGCAGTGTTACACACCTTCACTAACACTAACGTCTGGCTTCTCTCGTTAGCTACAGGTTGCGTAGTAGAC
>CAKQDQ010000175.1 GCA_934229335.1 uncultured Prevotella sp. | reverse complement strand
GCATAGAGATTGCAGAGGCATAACATACGTTTTGTGTGGTTACACTAATTTACTGTTTTTTTCAGTACATAAAGGTGGTGTTATGCATATATACTGTTACTGGATAGATACCAAAACAGCCTCTCGGTGTGTTATGTGTGAATAAACACCGAGAGGCTGTTTTGGAATTCTTATGTGTTAGTTTTTACAATCTACGTAAGTGTTCATAATCATATAAATACTTTTGAATACTTACTTATTGTTGGTCGCTAAATACCTTTCTTTCCAATCTTCGTAGAAGTCAGGACAGTCATACATCTGTATGCCATCGTGGTCTATAAACAATTGTGTCGTTGACCCTTTACAGCATAAGACATTGTCTCGTTCACGGTATATCTCGTAGCGATAGTCGAGACGTGCACCGCGTTTGGGTACATAATATGTATGAATCACGGCAATGTCATTCATTTCTAATGGTGCGAGACATTTCACTTGTATGTCGTATATTGGCGCATAGATGCCAGTATCCTGCATCTTCTTATAGTCGCAGCCAGGGTAGTGACGACCGAAAGATTCGCGTCCATCCTCGAAATACTTAACATATGTGCCGTGCCATACACGTCGCATGGAGTCAATCTCGCTGAATTTTACTTGGATACGACATATATCATGTACTTCCGTTGTCTGCATTGTTGTGGGGTTATTTGAACAGTGAGTCAGCAACATTAGCTCCGAGGTGGTAGCCAGAGAATTTATATTCTGTATAGTTACCCTTCTTTTCGTTCATGCGAAGGGTGCGTAGTTCTGATGACTTGCTGTCGATGGTAACGACGAATGATGTAAAGAGCTGACGCTTTGCGCCTTTTTTGTCTAATACAGGGGTGATAGTCAGTACCACGTTGTTACCGTTCTTGCTGATAGCAACGTCTTTATACTTACTGAGGTCTATGCTGCCACCGCTGAATATGCTCTCAAGTACAGCCTGGAAAGTCTTAAACTGTGCGTTCTGCTGACTGTTGGTCTTAAACTTATGCCCTCTGATGGTCATCGTAAAGTTTGTAGCGTTCATCAGTAAGGCATCTTTACCCTTGTTGAAAGTAATAAGAACGCGGTTAGGCGTCTTTACATAAAATGTACCTTGGCTTACGTCATCCTTAGCAATGGATGCCTTATGCTTAATCTTAGTAGCTGACGCTGTGAGTGAAGAAACATTCTTGTACTTTGCTACTGCCTTCTGATAGTAGGCATTTTGAGCGAATGTGATGCTGCAAACGAGCATCAACAGAAATGTAGTTAAAATTTTTTTCATTTCTTATTATATTTGTGTTATTATTTTACAGGTATATAATGCGGTCATCGTTACACCGTGTAGACCGTGTAACATTAAGTTTTGACCTGTCATAAGCAGGTTGTTTATAGGAGTCCTTGGCGTAAGAATTGTCATGATAGGATTGTTGCAATCTTTCCTTATACCGTATGCGGAGCCTTGAGGCGTGTGGTTATAGTCACGGTAAGTCAGGGGGGTGCTGGTATAAAACCTGTCTATCGCACCATCAAGCTCTGGCATATACTGTTCTACTATATCTATTAGTTCTTCCGCTTTGGCTTTTTTCATAGCCCTATAGTCATCTCCACGATGACCCACTGTGGTGTCCTGCCACTGTTCTACCTCGTTCCATAGCATAGGGGTCAATATATCTATGGACGTGGCATAGCCGTCAGGAGAGTACGGACAGCTTACAAGTAGTCCGTATCCATCATGGTTCGGTTCGGACATTTCCCATACATTAGGTTTGGCGTAAATGAACTTATTGTGGTTTATGTATGGAATAGCATCAGGCTTTAACTGTAATGAAACGGTGAACATACCGAAAGTGTTAGCAAGATTCGCCATCCTCCTGCGGTATATCTTTTTCATTACGTTGCTCTCTTTCACCAGCTGACAAGTCATAGATGGGTGAAGGTTGCTAATAAACGTTTTGGCTTCATAGCGTTCACCATTAGAGCATATAGCAGTTGTGATTTGCCCATTGACTTCAACTAATTCTTCTACCTCTGCGTTACATATTACCGTTCCACCATTATGCCTTATTTGCTCAAGGAGTTTCTCAACAAGCATATTACCGTCTCCTTTCAGTCGCCAGCTGCTTTGTATAAAACTGCTGTTGCCATGTGTAAATGTAAATAGTGGCAATGTGGCTTTGTGTAATTCCATCTTTAGTGATGCGCCAGAGAGAACGTTTATCAATAGCTCGTCACTAAATTTCTCGTGTAGCCAAGCATAGGCGTTCGTATTGAAGGCTTCGTTAGTAAACGACTCCTCTGTCGCGACGGGATTGTTGAGTGTAGCCAACTGTTCTTCGTCTGAACGACGTAAAATGTCGATATATTCTTGCAACGCTTGTTTTTGTGATGGGAAGCGTTCAGAGAGCGCATAAGCAAAGTTAGCATAACCTTCATGATAGGCAAATGTTTCGTTACCTATTGTTATGCGGTCAAATCCATCTTTGTCAAGCCTTTGCCACGGAAGGTCCAGTAATCCTAATGACTTGAATGTATCGTGTAATGGTTGTCCTTCCTCTATGCCTCCTATGTAGTGAAGACCCGTGTCAAAGGTATGCTTGCCGCGTTTATAGCTCTGCATACAGCCACCAGGTTGTGCTTGACGTTCTAATACAAGGACGGAATATCCCTGTTTGCTAAGCAGGGCAGCACATTCTAAACCACCAAGTCCTGACCCTATTATGATAATATCATATTTCATGAATCATTTTTTATTGAGTTTCTTGAATAATGCAGGTTGCAGCACATAGGAAAGTATAACGGCAGAGAGCATTCCCACGAGAGTAGCAAAGCCTACGGACTTGATAGCGGGATGCTTGGCGACAAGCATAGACGCTACGGTAACAATAAGTATGAAGGCTGAGAAGAAAATAGCTGTTTTATGGTATGCCAGCACTTTCCGATTGCCTTTACCTGAAGCATCGCTTATAAGTCCGTTCATTACGAAGATACTGTAGTCAACACCGATACCGAAGATAAAGGTGGAGATGATGATATTGATAAGGTTAAACTTCATGCTAAATATAGCCATAGCACCAAGTACTATCAGCCAACTGAGCAGTATCGGTGCGAAGCCAAGCAGAGTGTGGCGTATGTTGAAGTGAAAGCTGAACAACAGTACCACAAAAACGAATGCCATACTAACCCACTGCAATACGTTGAAGTCACTATTAAGCTCGTTCAATGAGTCTGTGGTGTAGTAATATGTGTCAAGTACCAGCATATTAGGCTGGGTAGCAATAGCATCGCAAATGCGGTTGTAGTCGGTGTTCTTGCCTCTTATAGAGTCGTTAGCGCACCGTACGGACGTGAAACACAGGTAGTCACCAGCCATTGTCTGCTCCATGAGTGTAGACTGATAGCCTGGAGGTATGATGCCCGCCTTGTAGAGTGGAGAAGGGGTGTAGTCGGCAGTAGCGGCATCAAAGAAAGTATCGAATGCACTGGTAGTAAGACCTGCCTGTGGTGCAGTAGCATTAATAAGACTGCGAACTTTAGCAAGTCGTTCTGGGGTCCAGTATCTCTTCCATGCATCAATACGTTTCTGCTGTTCTTTTAGCGGCACAAAGATAACGTTGGTATGGGTGTAATCTTTTACCAAACCTATCTTCTCAAGCGAATCAAGCTTTGCTGCAAGAAGCGCGAAGTTATCAAGAGCTTCCTCCATCGTTTTGCCTTGTGAAGCAAAGTATTTTGTCTTGTCTTCTGTATAAGTCTTGTCACGAAGCAATTTTTCTGAATATTCGGTGTTGTCAGCAAGATAACCAAGATTACCCATGTCTGCATCAAATTCCGTTCCCTTAAAGAGATAGAACCCTACACATATTACCGTCAGTATGCCAATGCCCGCAAGTAGTGCTTTGTTCTTCTCGAATGGGTAAGCGTTAATCTTGTCTATGATGCTGAAAGCTTTGTGATTAACGCGGTTCTTCTCAAGTGTTAGAAGATGAGGCAGATATATCAAAGCAAAGACTGTGGTGCCTATAATGGCGAATGTGGCAAAGAGTCCAAAGTCTTGCAGTAAGTCTGTCTTAATAAAGATAATGCCCATGAATGAGCCTACAGTGGTGAGGCAACCGAGAAGTACTGGCTTCACCTCGTCTTCAAGTACCTTTCGTGCATCTGCAACATATTTGTAATGGGTTATTATGTGTAATACGTAACTCATCGCAACACCTAATACTATAGCTCCTATACCAAGCGCAAGGAGTGAGAACTGTCCTTTAATGAAGTACATTAGCGTCAATCCGAATAGAGTACCAAAAGCTACAGGGAGTATAAGCAGTGGAATGGTGTTCCAGTTGCGCATACATACAAAAAGTACTATGAGCACAAGTATCAAGGAACCAGCAATAGTCGTGGTCAAATCTCCTTTGATAGTGGAAGAGTTATTGAAACCACTGGCAGGTGTTCCGTGATAACTTATCTTGACATCAGGGTGACTTACGGCAAAGCTATCAATGAGACTGTTGAGGTTGCGGAATAGTTCTGACCCCTGGCCGGTGTTTGTCGCAGAGAAATTTGGGGATATAAATGCTACGCAAACTGTTGAGTCTGGCACAAAAATGTGACCATCGATAGTTTTATATGCACCGCCAGTAGCTTGCATCATTGGCGCCATCTGCTGCATAAGCACGTTACGCATACCTATAGGGTCAAGTTCTAATAGTTCTGGGAACATGTCT
>CAKQDQ010000174.1 GCA_934229335.1 uncultured Prevotella sp. | reverse complement strand
GTATTATCCTACAGTAGACCACAGCACCGTAGACTGTTATGAGAACCTACCATTGCTGTATGACTGTCAGCCTTTGCCACATACTACCATCGTAAAAGGAGACGGAAAGTATCTGTCGATAGCAGCGGCGTCAATACTCGCAAAGACTTATAGGGACGATTACATGAACCGTTTGGCAGAGGAATATCCACAGTATGACTGGTTGTCAAATAAAGGCTATCCTACAAAAAAACATCGCCAAGCGATAGCAGAATATGGATTGACGCCATATCATAGAAAAACATTCAGATGGGACAGATGAAAAAGAAGCTCTTTTTGTGTTTTGAGGACTCAGTGCGCCCAGCGGTAAAGACAACGCTGTGGTTGCTGAAGATAATGTTGCCGATATCACTCGTAGTGCAGTTGATGCAGTATTACGGTGTCATTGCATGGATAGCGCAATACCTGAATCCTGTTTTCACATATATAGGACTGCCAGGAGCCTCCGCTATAGCTTTCTTAACCTCCGCTTCAGTTACTACGTATGCAGGTCTTGCTGTGATGCTGAGCATGGAGTTGACAATGCGTGAGGCAACGATACTCTCGGTGATGACTGTGCTGTGCCATGCGCTGCCATTGGAATGTGCAGTGGTACATAAGGTAGGATCTAATCCGTATAGCATGGGAGCGTTACGTATAGTGGCAGCTTTCCTCGCTGCTGTATATCTTAATTATGTTTTGCCAACAATGCCGCAGCCCTTCATGTCAAGCCATGCTATAGAGTCAACAGCTTCCGTGTTGGTTGTAGTGGAGCAATGGGTTGTATCGTCTGTAAAGCTATCGCTGATGATATGCGTGCTGATATACACCTTGATGGTGCTTCAACGACTATTGGAAAGATATGGCGTGATGGATAAACTCGTGAAGCCGTTGCGCCCAGTAATGCTATTCTTCGGATTGCCTGAGAACTCTGCGTTTCTATGGCTTGTAGGAAACGTGCTCGGCATCAGTTACGGTTCCGCTGCTATGACAGACTTAGAGGACCGTGGGCAGATAACAAAAGAAGAGGCTAACGAAGTAAACTACCATCTGATAATGAATCATTCCATGCTGGAAGATACAATGGTGTTTGCATCGTGTGGCATATCAGCCTTTTGGATATTATCCACAAGAATGTTGTTCGCCTTCTGTTTAGTATGGGGAAGAAAAGGGATAAGAAAGGTGAGAACACGAATAAAGCGTGGATAAAATTTTGGAAAATCAAGAAAAAAGATTAAATTTGCAGCGTAATCACAATATATTTGTATTATGGAAGTAAACAATAAATATATACGGTTTGACTGGGCAGTGAAACGTATGCTTCGCGACAAGGCGAACTTTGCTGTGCTTGAAGGACTCATAACGGTGCTCCTCGGTGAAAAAATAACAATAAGTGAGATCTTAGAGAGCGAGGGAAACCAAGAAAGCGAGGTAGACAAGTTTAACCGAGTAGACATAAAGGCGAAGAATAGTCATGACGAAATAATCATAGTAGAGGTGCAACTGACCAGACAGCTGTACTATCTACAACGTATGCTTTACGGAGTTTCAAAAGCCATAACAGAGCACATCCAGATAGGTCAAAAGTATGATAAAGTAAAGAAAGTATATTCTATCAATATACTTTACTTCGACTTGGGCAAAGGCAGTGATTATCTTTATCATGGTAAAACAGTCTTTACAGGAGTGCATACAGGCGACCTCCTTGAGGTAAATACCAAGGAAGCAGACGAAATACGCCTTTGTGTGCCAGAAAACGTATTTCCAGAGTACTATATAATACGTGTTAACGAGTTTAATGACATAGCAACGACACCGTTAGAGGAATGGCTTGACTACCTGAAAAACAATCGTATCAGCGATAGCACCACAACACCAGGATTAAAAGAAGCTCGCAATCGCCTACTGTATATGACAATGACCGACAAAGAGCGGCGTGCTTATGATGCACACATGGACGATATTATGGTGCAGAATGATGTGCTTGACACTGCAAAGATGGAGGGCAGAGCGGAAGGACGTGCGGAAGGCAGAGCGGAAGGCAGAGCGGAAGGAATAGCCGAGGGCAAAGCCAAGGGAATAGCCGAAGGAATGAAAAAACTGTTACAAAGTATGCGAGACAACGGTATGACTACCGACGCCATTTCTAAAGTGACAGGAATAGACAAGAATAAAATAGAAGTGCTAATAAAAGAATAATAGCGCAAAGATGTAAAAATAGAGTTACAAAAGGTTCTATTGATAATAAAATTTGGAAAATCGAGGAAATTATTGTAACTTTGCAATTAAAAAGGATAAAACAATAACAATATGTTAAGAATAGCAGTACAGTCAAAAGGTCGTCTCTATGAAGATACAATGAATCTTCTGAAAGAGACTGGTATAAAAATAAACAGTGCGCGACGCACACTTCTTGTACAATCAAGTAACTTCCCACTGGAAGTGCTGTATCTTCGTGACGATGATATACCAGAATGTGTTGCAAGTGGTGTGGCAGATATAGGCATCGTGGGAGAAAATGAGTTCGTAGAGCGCGGAGAAGACGCTAATATCGTAAAACGACTTGGATTCTCTAAGTGTCGTATCTCACTCGCTATTCCTGAAGCTGTAGACTATCAGGGAGTACAATGGTTTAACGGTAAGAAGATAGCTACATCTTATCCAAAGATACTTAAGAAGTATGCCGATGAGAATAATATCAATATAGATATCCATGTGATACAGGGTTCTGTGGAGATAGCACCAGGTATAGGACTGTCTGATGGCATTTTTGATATCGTATCAAGTGGCTCAACTCTTATAAGTAATAAGTTACGCGAAGTAGAAGTCGTAATGAAGAGTGAGGCGTTGCTTATCGGTAATAAGGAGTTGTCACAGGAAAAACAGACAGTACTTGAAGAGTTCTTGTTCCGTATAAAGTCTGTTCTCGTTGCTGATGACAAGAAGTACGTCTTGATGAATGCTCCAACTGACAAGGTTAAGGATATAGTAGAGATTCTGCCTGGTATCAAGTCACCGACAATTTTGCCTTTGGCAACAGAGGGATGGACTTCTATTCATACAGTAATAGACCAAAAACACTTCTGGGAAATAGTAGGACAGCTGAAGGCTGCAGGTGCAGAAGGTATACTGGTGCTGCCTATAGAGAAGATGATACTGTAATGACAGAAGAGAAAATTGAATCAAAATAAACCAACGATTGATTCTGAAGTAAAGTAGAAAAAAGGCTTGATAACATGAATATAATACGTTATCCCTCTAAAGAACAATATGCAGCGATATGCGAACGCCCGCATCTTGGTGTCTCACAGCTAAATGCTACCGTGGCAGCGGTGCTGAAAGAGGTGAGGGAACAGGGTGACAAAGCGGTGATGGCTTATGAGGAAAAATTTGATAAAGTAAAGCTATCACAACTCGCTGTAACAGAAGCAGAATTAGAAGAAGCAGAAACTCTTGTAAGTAAAGAACTGAAAGAATCTCTCGTTCTTGCCCATGCTAACATAGCAAAGTTTCACGGTTCTCAGAAGTTCGAAGGGGAAAAGGTGCAGACTGCGCCAGGAGTAGAATGTTGGCAGAAAAGCGTTGCTATAGAAAAAGTAGGCTTGTATATACCTGGTGGAACAGCTCCACTATTCTCAACGGTATTGATGCTTGCCACGCCAGCAAAGATTGCAGGGTGTAAGGAGATAGTGTTATGCACACCGCCGAATAAAGAAGGAAAAGTAAATCCTGCCATACTCGTGGCTGCGCGTATTGCAGGAGTAAACAAAATATACAAGGCTGGTGGCGTACAGGCCATAGGTGCTATGGCGTATGGAACAGAATCAGTCCCTAAAGTATATAAAATATTTGGACCAGGCAACCAATATGTGATGGCGGCAAAGCAGCAAGTGTCTTTGCATGACGTCGCTATTGATATGCCAGCAGGTCCAAGTGAGGTCTGCGTAATAGCCGACGAGACAAGTAATGCAGCCTTTGTTGCTGCCGATTTACTATCGCAAGCGGAGCACGGTGTGGACTCACAAGTAATACTAATATGTACCTCTGATAGTATGCTTAAGGCTGTAGAAGAGCAGACAAAGATACAGTTGGCAAAGCTACCACGTCATGAAATAGCAGAGAAAACATTAGAAAATTCTCAGTTTGTCCTTGTAAAAGACAAGCAAGAGGCTATGGAATTGAGTAACGCTTATGCTCCTGAGCATCTTATAATCGCTACAAGTGATTATGAAGAGCTTGCGGGTAAGGTAGTGAATGCAGGTTCTGTGTTCCTTGGTAGTTATGCTTGTGAATCCGCAGGAGACTATGCGAGTGGTACAAACCATACGTTGCCGACTCACGGTTACGCTGTAGCTTATAACGGTGTGAACCTTGATTCATACAATCGCAAGATAACATTCCAGCACCTTTCAGAAGAAGGTGTTAAGAGTATAGGTCCTGCTGTTGTCTGTATGGCAGAGAATGAACAATTAGAAGCGCATGCAAACGCAATGCGTTTAAGAGTGAAAAGCGTGTCTTAATGTTAGTACATCATACAAAAGATGAATTACTTGGCATGATAAGTCGGGAGGGCGGTGAGATGATGTTTCAGCAGAAACTTCGTCTTACCGTCCTTTTGAGTCTACCAGCCATTATCGCTCAGCTGTCATCTATAGTTATGCAGATGATAGATGCTGCGATGTTAGGGCACCTTAGTACGAAGGATGCGGCAGCAGTAGGACTTGTAT
>CAKQDQ010000173.1 GCA_934229335.1 uncultured Prevotella sp. | reverse complement strand
CTTATCTACACCACGGAGGAGAAGACCTACGTTATCACCAGCCTGACCCTCGTCAAGAATCTTACGGAACATCTCAACGCCAGTTACAACTGACTTCTTGTCCTCACCAAGACCAAGGATTTCAACCTCGTCACCTACGTGAATCTTACCAGTCTCGATACGACCAGTAGCAACAGTACCACGACCAGTGATTGAGAATACGTCCTCAACAGGCATAAGGAATGGTTTGTCGAGATCACGTGGAGGATCCTGAATCCATGTATCACAAGCGTCCATCAGCTCCATAATCTTGTCTTCCCACTTTTCAACGCCGTTCAGAGCGCCGAGTGCAGAACCACGGATGATAGGAGTATTATCGCCATCGAAATCGTACTGATCAAGAAGCTCACGCATTTCCATCTCAACGAGTTCGAGCATCTCTTCGTCGTCAACCATATCGCACTTGTTAAGGAATACAACGAGGCGAGGAACGTTCACCTGACGAGCGAGAAGCACGTGCTCACGTGTCTGAGGCATTGGACCGTCAGTAGCAGCAACTACGATGATAGCACCATCCATCTGAGCAGCACCAGTTACCATGTTCTTGACATAGTCGGCGTGTCCTGGGCAGTCAACGTGAGCATAGTGACGCTTAGCTGTCTGATACTCTACGTGTGCAGTATTAATAGTGATACCGCGCTCTTTCTCCTCAGGAGCGTTATCAATCTGATCGAAAGACTTAACCTCAGAGAGACCCTTCTTTGCGAGTACAGTTGTGATAGCAGCGGTCAGAGTAGTCTTACCGTGGTCAACGTGACCAATGGTACCAATGTTTACGTGCACCTTGTCACGTACGAAATTCTCTTTTGCCATTGTTTCTTCTTTTTATAATTGTGAGTTTCTATTTATCTATTATTTAGGTACAACCCTTATAACGCAGAAAACCGCCGGAGCTGTATCTGAGAGTTGAACTCAGGACCTCTTCCTTACCAAGGAAGTGCTCTACCACTGAGCTAATACAGCATCGACTTTTTTCAAAGTGGAGCGGAAAACGGGGCTCAAACCCGCGACCCCCAGCTTGGAAGGCTAGTGCTCTATCAACTGAGCTATTTCCGCAGAAAAAATTTGCGAAGACGTTGCTTCATGCTTTACTCAAAATACTTATGGGATTATCACAAGAACAAGCGTTTCCGCAAACTCATCGATTTGTATAGTGGGTAGTGATGGATTCGAACCACCGAAGTCGAAAGACAGCAGATTTACAGTCTGCCCCATTTGGCCACTCTGGTAACTACCCTTATCAAATTATGCGTTCCTTAACAGCTTTCCTCAGACCTCACTCCTTTTTCAAGGAGAGCCTCTTGTCGGATTCGAACCAACGACCCCGAGATTACAAATCACGTGCTCTGGCCAACTGAGCTAAAGAGGCGTTATTTTTTGTATCTTTAGATGTCGTTAGGGACATCATTTTTGATTTCGGTTGCAAAGGTACGCATAATTTTTGAAACCTCCAAATTTTTTGGCAAGTTTTTTAATATTTTCTTGATTTTTCTTTGATTTTCGTCAGTTTCACCTTCAAAGCGTCCACACAGAGGTCGATTCCCTCTTCAAAAGTGTCGCATGTTTTCTCAACGAATTGAGAGCCTCCAGGTGCCGTTACAGTGATGCTTGTTGTCTTATTCATCGCTGTCTGTGGCTTGACGACTTTAAATTGCACCTCTACTTTCTGTATATCTTCGTAAGACTTTGCGAGTTTCTCTACTTTTTTTGTAGCGAACTCTTGTAGTTTTTCTGTTGCGTCAAAATGTAGTGATTGAATTTTGATTTCCATAGTGTTTAAGATTTAGTTAATTTGTTATTTTTCTTCTATTATATATAAGAAAGGTAACCTTATGCTTACTTTTCCATATATTAACAGACACTTTAATCTTTCTCACATGACCGGGGATGTGCCCCGAAGTATGTTCGCTTCAACTCCTCAAAGGTTACGTGGGTGTATATCTGGGTTGTGTTCAGGCTCTCATGCCCTAACAACTGCTGCACACTTCCTAATCCTGCGCCATTATTTAGCATGGCGGTAGCAAAAGAATGTCGCAGTACGTGCGGAGAACGTTTTTTCAGAGAAGTTACTAACGTGAGTTTTTCTTTCACTGTTAGATACACTTGCTCTGCTGTCATCCCTCCCCCCTTAGAATTTCTAAAGAGAGCGTTACAGTCGTCTATGGAAGGTGTTTCTTTATCGCGCATCTCCATATAGCGTTGCAATGCCTCGATAATTTCTTCTCCCAACGGTATGATACGTTGCTTTCTTCTTTTGCCTGTCACTTTTATTTGTTTGGCATTGAAGTCAACATCGTTATCACGCAACGACAGCAGTTCTGCCCTTCTTATTCCCGTGCTATATAATAATAAAATAATAGTACGCGCACGTACATCATTTATATCATTATAGTCCCATTCTGTTTCGTCAAAAAGTCTGTCTGCCTCGTTTTCTTTTAAGAACATCGGCAGCGTCTTTTGTCTTTTCGGTCCACTTACATTATGGGCAGGGTCATGTTTTACTATCCCATTTCTCAAGGCGTATCTATACAGCGATCTTACTGCACTGAGCTTCTTACAGGTATTAGTGGCTTTATAGCCTCTATCCATCATATCCTCCACCCAGTCTCTTACTATATCACTGTCTGCCTTTTCCGGAGTCATCATGCTGTCGACCTTTCTGAGGAAGGCGAGATAGTCATCAATCGCAATGCGATATGTCTCAATCGTTTGCGGCGATGCATCTCTCTCCGCCTCCATGTATCTCAGGAAGTCATCAGCAATCATGTTGCGAATTTACTAAATTAAATTCAGACCACCAATTTTTTTTGCGAGTTTTAACACTCTTCGTTCTGGCGCAGCTTCTGCACGTAGATAGCGTGCTCCATCTTGAGTCTCTTCAGTACAGAAGGCTTGTTGAACTGCTGACGTGCACGGAGTTCCTTAACGACACCAGTCTTTTCAAACTTTCTCTTAAACTTCTTGAGGGCTCTTTCGATGTTCTCGCCTTCCTTTACAGGTACAATAATCATTGTTTTTTCTTTTTGATTTTAATGTTAATAAATTAATGATAGCGGCACAATACCGCAATTTTGGATGCAAAATTACTAATTTTTCATGACATAGCCAAACTTTTCCTTGGAAATTATTAATATTAAACACTTTAGGGGTGTATTGTGACTATTCTGCTATAGTTATGGCATATTATTTTACTTTTTAGGACAGTTTTATAAATCACCTCAGTTATATAAAACTTAATTAACGTAATGATGTTTTTGTCATCTTTCGGTCTCTTTTCGGTTCAAGCCTAAAGTTCGTTCAGTCGTTATGCACAGCATAACTCCATCAGTGACTTACACTCTAACCTCGAAAATAGCCTCGAAATCTAACAAAGCTAATTATAGAACCACCCTGTATTGTGTCTAATTATACTCAGTATTGAGGTCTATTGTGCAATTTATCTGGGGATATATACTTCGTTTGGGGGTAAAGTTATTATTTCAACTCTATTATTTTATTACTTTCTTCTGGCCATGCAGTATATTCTGCTACTTTTACGAAGCTGCAAGCCTTGCCGTCTGTTGTAGAAATACCACTCCACGATTTTTTGTCATCTGACATTATCACCTTGAAAGCAAATGCATAATAACCATCATCTCTATACATAGAAATTATTTGCGTGGTCTTGTCATACGCCCAATGAGCAATATTAAAATCACTTGGTTGGTTATAATCTGAATATGCTACGACACCGTTAGGTCTTATACAAATATATCGCCAACTTCTAGAGTATATTCCACCAGTTCGCCACACGCCATAAAAATCCACATTAGGATCATCATTGTCATCGCTACTGCATGAATTAAGAACAAATACAGAAACCACTGCTATCAAAAGCATAAATAAATACCTTTTCATCATATCAAATAATATAGTTTTTATAGTTTAACACGCTGCACAATTCACTTAATACTTGATGTATCTTATCTATTGCGTCATTAACGAAACAAGAATCAGTTATAGTTACATCATTACCTTCATAGTGAATACTATCCCATTTTTCGTCTATTTCTTTTAGTTTCTTTTCCTTTTCCTCAGAAGGAAACTGCATATTGTTATGGACTATGAAGTTTCGCAAATTCTTTATTAAAGAAATGTATTTGAGATTGTTAAGCATCTCATCAGACATAGCAAGTACTTTCTCTTCATAAACTCTTTTTATACTGCATTCTTTTATCTTCTCTTTCTTACATATTGCAGATATAGCACTTTCATAGCATGAAAAAGTCATAATAAAAACAGCCTGATAGAAAAGGTTTAATCTGCACTCATTGGTATCGAACTTTCTTAACCCTTGAATATATTCAGAGTTCTCTATATCTTTGTCACCATCCGCACATTCTTTTGCCTGTTCCCGGATTCTTACCTCTTCTTCTTTTTCCCAATCTGCAAGAAAATTAGGGTACTCGTGGAGAAGATAATGTAAAAAACTTGCTCTGTCATCAATTTTTGCCCTTATGGGGTGTCTGATAGAAATTGCCATAACGAAATATTACGCCTATGTCCTCTTTATGGCTTTTTGATTAAAGTTATTAAATGTACATATAAAAAAGCGTGAGGACAATATCGCCACTCGTCCTATTCTTAGAGGCTCCTGAGAATTGCCCATTACAATCAGAACGAGCAACTCTAGACCCTCACGCTGTATGAAAATAGCCATTGCACCAT
>CAKQDQ010000172.1 GCA_934229335.1 uncultured Prevotella sp. | reverse complement strand
CTACCTTCACAGTAGTGGTGCTATCTTTTGACTGATTAGCCATTTTGTTGCGTTGTTATGTAGGTGTCCTCTATAAACTGTTATCATGTGTTATATGGAACACTTACTTTACAAAATATTATTTTTTCTTGAGTACAACGGCGGAACGAGCTGGTATATACAGCTTTAACCATTCCTTTCCATCTTTCTTGTACATTTCGTCATAGTTGGTAAGATGCGCTACGCTGTCGTCTGCAAAGCCATTGCCACCAAACTCCTTTGCATCGGTATTCAGAACGACATCATACTCGCCCTTCGGAACAAGGAAGCCGTAGTCTGTATAAGACTGCGTTGGAGAGAAGTTGAAGACGAATACCAAATCACCACGCATAAACGCCAAAACTTGGTCGCCATCGTTATGCCATATCTCGGTAACCGGGGTCTTGTTAAAGTCTTTTTGACCCTTTATCACCTCAAGCATCTTGCGGTCGAAATCACCGAGATAATGGTAGCATAGCTCCTTGTTGTCTACCAGATTCCACTGTCGACGAGCGTACTTGTAGCTCCAGCCATTGCCCTCACGCGGGAAGTCTATCCACTCTGGGTGACCAAATTCATTACCCATAAAATTTAGATAGCCTCCGTTTATGGTTCCTGCCGTAACAAGACGTATCATCTTGTGGAGTGCAATGCCACGGTGCACAGGTTCGTTCTCGTCACCTTTCTTGAAATGCCAGTACATATCTGCGTCTATAAGACGGAAGATAATAGTCTTGTCTCCTACCAATGCCTGATCGTGACTTTCGCAATATGACACTGTCTTCTCATCTTCTCGGCGGTTCTTCACCTCCCAGAATATGCTTGAAGGCTTCCAGTCTTCATCGCGTTTCTCCTTTATCATCTTTATCCAGTAGTCAGGAATACCCATGGCAAGACGATAGTCAAAGCCGTAACCTCCGTTGTCAAATTTTGCTGCAAGACCTGGCATTCCGCTCATATCCTCTGCAATAGTGATAGCGTTTTTGTTTACGTCGTGTATCAACTTATTGGCTAATGTGAGGTAACATATAGCGTTGTCGTCTTCCTGACCGTTAAAGTAATCGCCATAACCGCCAAAGTCTACGCCAAGTCCGTGATTGTAATACAACATTGAGGTAACGCCGTCAAAGCGGAATCCATCAAAGTGGAACTCGTCAAGCCAATACTTACAGTTGGAAAGAAGGAAATGTACGACATTGTCCTTACCGTAGTCAAAGCACAGGCTATCCCATTGGTTGTGCTCACGACGGTCTCCTGGATAGAAGTACTGGTCTGGGTCTCCTGCAAAGTTGCCCAAGCCCTCGTTCTCATTCTTTACAGCGTGAGAATGAACAAGGTCCATTATCACAGCGATGCCATTCTGATGCGCGGTGTCGATGAGGTCTTTCAACTCCTCTGGCGTACCAAACCTGCTTGAAGGTGCAAAGAAAGAGCTTACGTGGTAACCGAAAGAACCGTAGTAAGGATGCTCCTGTATCGCCATAACCTGTATGCAGTTGTATCCGTCCTTGATGATTCTCGGCAACACGTGTTCCTTGAATTCGGTGTAAGTACCGACCTTTTCGGCGTCTTGCCCCATACCTATGTGACACTCATAGATAAGCAATGGCGATGTTGTAGGACGAAACTTCTTTTTCTTCCACACATACTGTTCTTCTGGATCCCATACCTGAGCAGAAAACAATTTTGTTTCTTCGTCCTGCACAACACGTCGTGTCCATGCTGGTATGCGTTCACCTTGACCGCCTTCCCACTTTATTAAAAGCTTGTAAAGGTCACCATGTTTCAAGGCTTTCTTGGGCAGTTTTATCTCCCAGTCCTGCCCGTTGTCGGACTTCTTAAGAGCGTATTTCTCCGTAGGTTGCCACTTGTTGAAGTCGCCTATGAGGTATATCTCTGTTGCGTTAGGTGCCCATTCACGGAACACCCAACCGCCACGGCTTGTATGATGCAATCCATAGTACATATAACCGGAAGCAAAGTCAGACAGAGTTATCTTACCATTGCTCGTCAAATGATTTATCATCCATACTGCATGGTCATGCCTTCCACGGATAGCGTCCTCAAAAGGTTCAAGCCAAGGGTCGTTCTTTACTATGCCTATATGCTTAGGCTGCGCTTCTGCCCGTGGCTTTCTTGTGGCGCAAGCCTTCTTAGCCGTAGTTTTCTTTGGGGTTGCGGCAGCAGCCTTTACAGCGTTTTTCTTTGTTTCTGCCATTTCTTCTTTAGATATTAGGTGGGGTTAGTGTTGTCTTACCGCATATATTCTCAATGTGGCTATGCCTTTACTTTGAAGATAGCCTTCTTTATCTCAGCGGCGTTTGAGATACATGGCGCATGACCATCCTGTGGGAAGAATATCGCCATCATGCCTGGACGACACGTAACATAGCTGCTACCAGGAATGCCAGGATACTTCGTTATGTCCTTCTCTGCATTGTAAGGAATATCGTCTGGCAAGTCTTCTAATGGCAGATAGCCGTAAGTCTCTTCCTCATCAAGTGGTATCTGGATGTCTATCATGTCCTTATGTGTCTCCATCACAGCCTCGTCAGGTGTCTTTCCCTTCGCTGTAGTGATGTTAACAAACAGGTCCTTATCCTTTATATAATGCTTTCCTGGTTCAAGAGCTGCAAGGTCATTCTCTGAAATGAACTTTACTACGTCGGCAAAAAGTGGATTCATGCCTACATACTCTTTTAGATTTTCTAATGTGTCTACTACCATAGTTGTATATTTTTTAGTATTGTTGTTCTTATATTATAGCGGACATAAGACTTATTTCTCGTGCCTTATGCCCGATTCGTAAGTCCCTTTTGCTGTAATCTGACCGTTGCGGTCTTTCTCAACGAAGTCTCCTTCACGCTCATCATCCACGTAAGCACCCTCAAAGCGTGTACCGTCCTTACTCTCTTCTATAGCTTTACCGTTACGTTTACCATTCTTATAGATACCCTTAAACTTTGCACCGTCGGCATAATGTATTATCATTTCTCCATAAGGCTGCCCTGCCTTAAAGTCTCCTTCATACACATCGCCATCCTTCTTGGTTAGTTTGCCGTGGCCGTTTTGCTTGTCCGTTTTCCAATAGCCTACATATATATCTCCGTTACGCCAAACAAAAGTACCCATTCCTTCCTTTTCGCCATCAACAAAGTGGCCTGTGTACTTGTCGCCATTGGCATACTTGAAGATGCCTTCGCCTGTTCTCTCGTCATTAACGTAGTCGCCTTCATATACGTCACCATTACGGAACTTATACACACCACGTCCATTCTTCTGGTCATCACGCCACATACCGTTATAAACATCACCTGTTGCGTACTTGAAGACTCCCTTTCCTGAACGCTTGTTCTCCATCCACTGACCGTCATAAGAGCTTCCATCCCCCCAATCAAAGTAGCCTTTGCCCCATTTCATGTCGTTTTTCCATTCGCCTTCATAGTATGCGCCACCCTTAAAGGTATACTTTCCCTTTCCCTGACGCTTGTCTTGCTGCCAGTTTCCGTCGTATACGTCTCCATTAAAATAGTACATCACACCGTGTCCTTGCTGGTAATCACGAAACCAAAGACCATCATAGCGGTTGTTATTAGAAAAATAATATATACCTTTTCCATGCTGCTGGTCCTGAAACCATTGTCCCTCGTAGCGTTCTCCGTCCGTGAACATATATACACCATAGCCCTGTCGTTTACCTTTCACGTACTCTCCTTCGTACGTGTCACCGTTATTAAAGCGCGTTGCGCCCTTGCCGTGAGGCTTACCACCGAGCATTTCGCCTTGGTACATTCCCTTGTCGTGAGTCTCACAAGAACCAAGAACGATTTTCTGGGAGAATCCTACGGTTGGGATTAATAAGAAGATGAGCTGTATTAGATAGTATTTCACTTTTTCTCTGAGATTGTAGGTTACGGCAAATACAGCCTAACGCTGTATGCCTTGTTAATATAATGTTGGGTCAAAATTACTAATTTATTTTGACATAACAGCCATATTGCAACATTTTTTATAATAATTCTGCATTTTATTCTTCTAAAATTACAATCAATGAATAATTATAACTATCTTTGCAGTAATATAGCTGTTCTTAGGAAACTATATTGTGATAATAGTATAATAACCATTATTCCATAATAGAGAGTTATCAATATGAAATACATAGCCATTATTCCAGCACGTTATTCTTCCACACGCTTTCCAGGAAAGCCTTTGGCTATACTGGGTGGCAAGACTGTTATACAGCGAGTTTACGAACAGGTTAGCCAGCAAATGGACGCTACATGGGTAGCGACTGATGACGATCGCATCTTTAATCATGTACGTTCATGGGGCGGTAACGTTGTCATGACTTCGCCAAACCATAAGAGTGGCACTGACCGCATTGAGGAAGCAATGGAGAAAATAGAGGCAGACGGTGAGCAATATGATGTCGTTGTCAATGTGCAAGGTGATGAGCCTTTTATACAACCAGAGCAAATAGAGTCTGTATGTCGATGCTTTGATGATGAGAAGACACAGATAGCGACACTCGGAATAAGGTTCGTGCCACAGTCAACAGAGGGTAACGGTGTGTCAGAAGAGGAAGCATGGACGCGTATCTCTAACGCTAATTCACCGAAGATCGTTGTTGACAACAATGGCTTTGCTATGTATTTCAGTCGTTCTGTCATTCCTTTCATACGCGGTAAAGAGCAGCTATCGTGGGCTAACGCTTTCCCATTCATGAAGCATATTGGTATGTACGCTTACAGAAGAGAGGTGCTACG
>CAKQDQ010000171.1 GCA_934229335.1 uncultured Prevotella sp. | reverse complement strand
CTGCAAGGCTACCTGAAGGAAAGCGGCCACGGCACCTCAAAGATATTGCGAGTACTTAATGCCTTCTATGACAAGCTTATGGAGAGAGATGGCAAAGAACCCATGCCCATCAAGGAGTTCAAGCAAAGAAAGCAAGTCATCAACGAGCAAAGCAAGAGAAACAACAAAAAGTAATAACCTCATAACAAGATTAATCATGGAACAGAAATATACCATTTGCTTTGTCTGCACAGGCAATGCATGCAGAAGTCCATTTGCCGAATGTGTACTCAAATCGATGCTCGAACAAGAAGGGATGGACAATATCGAAGTGTTCTCTCGTGGCACATTAGACTGGGGAGAAAACCCTCGTGATGCGAATATGGTACGGATTGCCAGAGAGTTGGGCTATGACCTGAAAGGCGTGACCACACCCATTACTCGTGAGAAGTTGCAGGAGGCAGACTGCATTGTTATCTTTGATACGGAACACCGCAATGCCATTACCCGTGTGCTTGACTATACGCATTGGGACAGGATTGTCATGTTCGACAAGCTGGCATTGGGTACAGATACCGCAGTTATGGATCCGCACTATCAGACCGATGCCGTGTATCAGAGTGTGGCCTCGCATATTGTGGAAGGGTGCAAGCGGATGATTGACCAGTGGAAGAATACTCCACCTACTCACAAGGTATAAAGATTGCAGGATAACAAAATCTTTCAGTCCCTTTCATCCGACTATGATGGCTATCATACGATGATGAAAGGGATTTTTTCATCCAAACGAAAGAATGGTGATAGAAAATACTTGTTCTACCCATCTTTCTTTATAGAAGTACAACTAACGGAATAAGGAGAAACGCACATGAAGACAACAGAAGCAGAAAAAGACTGGTTGCGCCGCATCAGCGGACAGAAACCTTCTGACACGGCAGAAAAGCAGGTCAGGAAAGTTGCCAAGGAAGCCGTAGAGCAGAAGCCCACTCCACAAAAGAAGAAAGGCAATGGTTTCGGTGATGTTGCCGGCATGAACGAGCTGAAGCAGAGGGTGACAGAAGGGTTCATCAACGTACTCCAAAACCGTGAATGTGCCGAAGCCTATGGCATCAAGCCTCCGTCCATGCTGTTTTACGGTCCTGCAGGATGTGGCAAAACCTTCTTTGCGGAGAAGATGGCAGAGGAAGTCGGTATCAATTTCATGAAGATTGTTCCCGATGACTTGGCTTGCACTTGGGTTCACGGCACACAGCAGAAGATTGGTGAGGTCTTCAAGGAAGCAGAGAAGAACGCTCCTACCTTGCTCTTCTTTGATGAGTTTGATGCTATGGTGCCACGACGTTCGGGTGAGGAAGGCAACCAACATTATGACAGCGAGGTAAATGAGTTTCTGTGCATGCTCAACAATGCCTCCGACAAAGGCGTTTATGTCCTCGCAGCTACCAATCATCCTGAACGTATAGACAAGGCGGTACTGAGTACTGGGCGCATAGACGAAATGGTCTATATCAACATGCCTGACATGGAAGCGCGCAAGAGCCTGTTTGCCTTGGAACTATCGAAACTCCCCACAGAAGGCGATATTGACACGACACACCTTTCTGAATTGACCAACGGTTACAACTGCTCCGACATCAGCTATATCGTCAAGTCGGCAGCCCGCAAGAAGTTCAACGAGACCATCAAGAGCACAGACGGAAAGAAACAGGGTATCACGCAGGAAGTACTGGAAGAAATCATTGCGACCAGAAGTCCTTCTGTTAGCACCAAGTCGCTTCGGGAATATGAGCGTGTGAGGAGCGAGTTCTCACCAAAGGACAAAGGACTCAAACCTGCAACCATAGGCTTTAGATAACAATAGTAATGTCTTTAGCTAACAATAGCAAGACCTTTAGAAAACAATAGTATTAACTATAAAAAATTAGATCAGATGAAAGAAAAGATTTTGGCAGCCTTTGAGAACTTAGGCTTTAACATGGAAGATACCGAATCATTGGGTTACACCTTCAACTACGAGGGCATCAACTTCCTTTATATGTATAACGAGGATGATGAGAATTTCCTCAATATCTCAGTACCCGGCATTTACGACTTGGAGGAGAACAACAAGGAAAAGTATGAAGAACTAAAAGAGAAGATTAACTCCACCCTCAAATATATCAAGGCTTACACCCTCGGCGATAGCCTCTGGCTCTTCTATGAGCGTGACCTTTCGAACAATGACGATTTGGAAGAAGTTATCCGTTGCATGATTCTTCACCTTGCAGCAGCTTTGGTGTTTGCTCGTGATACCATCGAAGAAATGGATAATGGTGAGAGTGATAAGGGTAGCGATAACGATAACAACAACTAAACGACAAGTATTATGACAAAACATGAAATAGTAGTCTCAGTACTACAGTCTCTGGGGCTCAAGCCTCAGATTGATGATGACGGCGACATCTTTGTGCGCTACCAGATGAAAACATTCTATGTGATGGGAGCAAACTCAGACGATGAAGACTATCTTGTTGTCGTATTCCCCCAAATGTATGAGGTTAATGAAGGGGAAGAAACCAAAGTTCTTGCAGCCTGCAACAAGATAACTCGCGAAATCAAGCTCGCCAAGGTATATATAGACCAGACATTGAAGAACGTCACGGCAAGTTGCGAGTTCTATTACAATGGCGAGGAGAGTCTGAAGACTTGCCTTGACAAATCCATAGAGATTCTTGGCATGGTTCGACTAACCTTCATCAAGACCATGCGTTCGTTTGACTAACAACCATAACACATAAAGAAATGGAAGTAAAGAAAGAAATACAGAAGACCAAGGTCTTCAATGTAATCATCCTCGACCGTAGCGGTTCGATGGAGTGCATACGCCAAGCCGCTGTTGACGGCTTCAACGAAACCTTAGCTGGCATTAAAAAGGCACAAGAGAAGTTTGCCGACACTCAAGATCATTTCGTGTCGTTAGTGACATTTTGTAGCTGTGAGACAGAGCATGTGTATGACAAAACCCCTGTGGCAGAAGCCAAGCCTCTGAATATAGAGGACTTTCAGCCATGCTGTACAACCCCACTATATGACGCTATGGGCATAACACTCATGGCTATGCACAAGCATGTACAGGGCATGAAGGATACTATGGTGGTTGTTACCATCATCACGGATGGTATGGAGAACGCATCTCGCGAGTATAACGGCAAGACCATTAAGGAACTTGTGGAGCGACTTCGTGGCGAGGGATGGACATTCACTTACATGGGAGCCAACCAAAACTCTGTAGAGGTGGCCATGTCGATGTCTATCCGCAATGCCCGAAACTTTGACTATAGCAACGAAGGTACACGTGCTTCGATGCAGAAAGACAGTAGCACCCGTATGAATCTCTTCGGTCGTCTGGCAAAGTGGAAAACAGCAGAGATGAGAGGTTGGTGTGCGGCTCCTGCATCAGAATCAGAGCGTCGCAACCTATATGCAAACATGGCTGATGAAGCCTTTGATGAGGAGGAAAAGAAATGAAATTGTACTTGCACGCAATTTCTTGGAATATATGACGAATAAGGATATGATTGCCGAAATACATACGTTCTACAAGAAATGAAAGAACAGAGTGAAATCACTGTAAAAATAGTCAAACGGTGCGACTGTTTTTGCAGTGGCTCTTACAATTTCATAAATACCCGTAAACATTACTATTACCAAAAGTGTAATTGTGTGACTACTTCTGAAGACCACGTAAAAACAAAAAGAGTCCTGTAAATCTTTCGACTTACAGGACTCTTTGGCGGAGAGAGGGGGATTCGAACCCCCGTGGCACTTTTGGCGCCTACACGCTTTCCAGGCGTGCCTCTTAAGCCACTCGAGCATCTCTCCTTGATAATGGCTTATTTACACTTACGATGTTACTATACGAAATGTGGCTACAAAGGTAAATGTTTTTTTTCGTATTTACAAGTTTTTGTCTTTTTATTTATAAAAAAGTGAGTAAAACAGAAATGTTTTTAGAAACTTTTTTATAACTTTGTTCGCAGATAATAAATATACAACTATACACATGAATTTAAGAGAACAATATATAGCCGCTACCGACAGGTATGCTAACGAAGAGTGTATGTACCGCCGTTGCGGACGTTCTGGTGTATTGCTGCCAAAGGTTAGCCTTGGCTTTTGGCATAACTTTGGTTATGACAGCGACTATAATAAGTGTCGCGCAATTACACACTATGCCTTTGACCACGGCATAACGCATTTCGACCTCGCCAATAACTATGGTCCTCCGTATGGCACAGCCGAACAGACTTTTGGCAGACTGATGAACGAGGACTTTCGCCCTTACCGAGATGAGCTGTTTATAGCTACCAAGGCAGGCTATGATATGTGGCAGGGACCTTACGGCAACTGGGGTTCACGCAAATATCTCTTTGCCAGCCTTAACCAGAGTTTGAAGCGCATGAACCTTGACTACGTAGACCTGTTCTATAGCCATCGCTACGACCCAGAGACACCATTAGAGGAGACGCTGCAAGCTCTTGTTGACATAGTGCGACAGGGTAAGGCTCTTTACATCGGCATATCACGTTGGCCATTAGAAGCTCTGAAGGTAGCGAAAGAATATCTTGCCGCCCACGATGTACCATTATTGATATACCAAGGCAGACTAAACCTCATTGACCGTAAGCCACAAGAGGAGGGAATACTTGACTACTGTCACGACAACGGCATAGGTTTTATCTCTTTCTCACCATTGGCTCAAGGATTGTTGACCGACAAATATCTTAATGGTATTCCAGAAGACTCACGTATGACGCACAGCGATTACC
>CAKQDQ010000170.1 GCA_934229335.1 uncultured Prevotella sp. | reverse complement strand
TTGACAACACAATGTACACATCAGCTTTAGGCAAACAATACGACTTCAATACGGCTGACCCAATGAACAAGTTGTTGGTCAATGCCTTGCTTGCAACAGGACAGCTGAAAGCCAATCAAGAATACGACTTTGATTTCGACCATCAATTTATTGAAACAGAAAAATATGATGCCAAGCCCACCTATAAGAAATTCTTGGGATATGGTTCTGGTGTTGCTGTCATTGGCGACATGATAGTTGGCATAGAAAACAGGGATGGCAACACCAACGTGCATTTCAACCAGAAGGATACATTCGAGAGAATCTTCAAAAGACTGGGGTCTTCTGGAATAAGCATATCTCGTGCTCGTATGTACTGTGGCTCATGCTCGGAGGAGATACTTGGCATTATTAGACTGGGTGGTAGACAACCTGTTCGTGAGGTTGCGTTCTTCCTTTTGGAGGGACTCTTTGTCCTTCTTGAGTTTTTCTACCTGTTTTTTGAGTCTTTCTATTTCCTTGTCCTGAGCTGATTTCTTCATAACTTACGCATTGTTTACTTCTGTAAAGTTACTAAAAATCAATGTATTTTACCGAATATTGTTGATATTTTTGTTAGCCCTTGCCATGGACTTTATCTGGTGAGCCAAATATCGTTCGTGGCAAGGGTTAGCTCAATATCAATGTTACACTGTAAAAGGATGTGATGTTGCTTACCTCCATGCAGTCGACTTCTGACTTTTGAAAATCAACATTTATTGTAAAACACAAGTTCTTTCGAGTATTGCGTCTCATCGTTGATTTTGATTATACTTTCGAGCGGAACAATGTTGTTGTGTGACACTATAGAGGAACTAATTGTCAAATAGACCTTTTCTCCCTTTTAACCGGAAGTAGTATTTGTTCTTTATTTTTAACTTTTCTATTTTTTCTATTTTTTCTAAATAGCGTCTCATTTTATCTGTTTTCCAGTCTAATGCTAAGCGGTTGATAATATCGGATGTTGAAAGTTTGTCTACGTTATTTAGTATTTTTATAATCTTTTGACTCAGTCTTTCATCTTCTAACTGTTCTGGCGTTTTTTTGTCTTCATCTGATATTGTTAAAATGTTGCCTCGTATATCTACAGCCGACGCGCCCTTTTGTATAAGTAATAGGTTCGCATTGTTTTCGTTCTTTTCAGGATATCTAACAAAGATAACTCTTTTCTTTCTTAAACCGTCTATAACTCCAGACCATGTTCCACCTTTATTATCACTTTGGGCTACGAATATTTCTGATGCCATTCCGTAGATAATGAGGTTACGTGCCATTGCAAATTCTACAGACCACGGTGCTTTGGGAGCAAAAGTGCTAATCACTAAAACCTTGCCTTGCACAATATTCTTAAAATATCGTTTAAATCCAGAACCAAATGTCATAATGCCTTGTGGTAACACAATAATACTCTTACCGTTTGCTTCAATCGCAGAATCTAAGGCTTTACGATCTACACCTTTTGCGAACCCGCTAACAATTATTTTGTTTTCACTAACACCCTTTTGGGCTATATTGTCAGTAAATGCCAGCGAAAGAGTATCTGCGTTTCGCGATCCTACAATCGCTATGGATGATTCTTGAAATAGAGATTTATTCCCTTTAGAATAGATCACTGTAGGTGCGCTGTATTTTAAATTTTTCTTTAATAACTTAGGATAATCTTCATGTGTGATAGGTAGAATATCATATCCTTGTGCTAATAACTCTTCTACGAGAAAAGAATTATTAGCTATTTGTGTTTTTGCTATTTCAAACTGCTGCTTTTCGATGTCGTTCAATCCAATGATATCCCAATTAGAAGAATCCTCAAATAAATCTATTATGGATAATTGTGGATTGTGTTGAAAACAGTTTACATAAATTTCATTCTTGCGTTTTGTCCACATTTTAGGAATTAACGCTAATGTCACCCAATATGTAAGCTCTTGTTTTATCATAATGTACCTCCTACAGTTTTTGCTATAACTAGTGGAACAATGTATTTTGCACCTTTCTGAGTTAATAATTTGCCGACTTCTTTCAGTGTTGCCCCACTATCATATATATCATCAAGTAATACTATTGTTTTCCCTCTGACTATATTCTCGTCAATATCAAATGCTCTTGCAACATTTTCTTGTTTACAGTAAGAATTTTGATATATTTTTTGTTCATTGGTAATACGTGTTTTTACTAAATTGTGACTTATAGGAACTTTTATTGTTCGAGCAAATTTAGTAGCGAAATTCTTTACTAAATCACCTGATTTCGTAGGTGGCAGATATAGTACCAAATCAAAAGGCACGCCTTTAAATTTTTTGCCGAATACAGACAATGTCATTTTTAGTAGGAAATCTGGAAAATCTCCCCCATTCTCGTATTTACTTCTATGCAAGGCGGAACCCACTGTTGATACGCCGTAATATGATGCTGCATAACCATTAACTAAGTGAGATGCCTTATTCTCATGAAATTTAATTATTTCTTTTTCTTCATCTGTATATTCTGAATAATTGATATTTTTTTTATACTCTTTTAGTAAAGGCTCTATAATTTGTCCTTCTTTATTTTTCACAACTTTCTCCAATAATATCTTTCCTGGAAAAGGTATGCACAAACGAAAGCCTCCTTTTCGTGTAGTCCATGATGCCAGATCTAAACTGGGGAAATATGTTTCTCTAAATGCTTCAAGTTTTTTGACCTCCTCTGGGGTCGTTGTTACATATATTTTTTCTAAGTTAGTATTATCACAATTGGTGTAGTTGGTATGTTCGTCACTATCAAGAAAAGAACATAAATATTTCATTCTCGGCATATCAGTATAGACATACTGTTCCATTGCATGGAGTTCTTTTAATTTTGCATTTCTCTGTTCCTCAAAATGAATAGTATTGAGTTCGGGTGCATTATACTGGTATTCATATTTTTTAGATTTACCATATAGAACTTCTTTTATTATCCCTTGGTCTATTAAATCAGCCTTGATAACCCTCACTTGATTAATCTTTAAGTTCGTTTCTTTTATAATTTCTTTTTCCGATAAAGGTTCTTCTTGTAACAATGAAATTACCTTTTGGTATTTATTCACTGTAGGGCGAGCTCCATCAATGAAAGAATATGGTAATTTTAAATCGGCGGATACACCTGTAATATCTTTATTTTCATTATAAAATAAAATAACACGTGTAGATTTACCATCACGTCCAGCACGTCCAATCTCTTGATAATAATGTATTGGTGATACAGGCATTTGCGTGTGTATGATAAAACGAATGTCAGGTTTGTCAATTCCCATTCCTAATGCATTGGTAGAAACTACACATTTCCACTTGTTATTTTGTAAATCTTCCTCTACTTTTTTACGCGTTTCTGCATCAAATCCTGCATTATAATCCGTAGCATCAATTCCTACAAATTGAAGCCATTTTGCATATATAGTTGTATCGACTCTTGTTCCTGTATATATTAATCCTGTACCATCAAGATCATTGAGGTGAGAAGCTAACCATATCATTTTCTCGTCTTCTGATTGTACTCGAATTACTTGTAGCTGCAAATTTTGCCTGACTAAACTGCCTCTAATAGTTGTGAGTTCACCTCCTATCTGGTTTTCTATGTCATGTTGTACTCTTCTTGTCGCTGTGGCGGTAGTTGCGAGAATTGGTAAATTTTTAGGAAGCAGTTGGACAAGATTAATTATTCGACGGAATGCTGGTCTGAAATCGTGTCCCCATGTAGATATTGTGTGGGCTTCATCTATGACAACCATCGACAATTTTAATTTACGAGTCGCCTCTATCCAATCGCCATTTTCTTGCCTTTCTGGAGCAATATAAAGAATCTTTATCTCGCCATTCAAGGCACGTTGAATTGTATTTTGATTTTCCTCATTTGACTGTTCTGAATTTATATATGCGGCAGAAATTCCTTTTTTACATAAACTTTTCACTTGATCACGCATTAATGCTATAAGTGGTGAGAATACAACAGTTATACCAGAGAAAATGGCAGCGGGAAATTGATAGCATAATGATTTTCCAAATCCAGTACGTTCTATCAATAATATTCGCTGCCCTCTTATAATTCTATCTATCGCTCTCCATTGTTCATCGTAGAAATGGTCTATACCAAAGATTTCCTTTAGTTTTATTTCTGCTTCTTGTCTCGTAAGGATATTTCGCATATTCATGAATTTGATAATCCAAAATTCTGCAACACTATCATTCGATATTTTTATAAGCATCTGGACAACAAAAGGATCTTGTTTTAACAAGCGACCGACCTGATTTGTCCAGGATTTTGCCATAGCAGAAATTTAACTTATCTTAGTGTTGCAATAAAAAATAAATAAATTTCTGAATGACATGGCAAAAGTACGAATAAAATCTGAGAAACTCACTTCTTTGGGAGGAATATTTGCAATCATGGAGCAATTTCATGCTCTTTTGTCCCAAACGATAGACTCAACCTTAGGGTTACTATGCAGTAATCATCCGAAATCAGCCGTCTTGCTTATAACCCAGAAACATGCGAACTTTGCCTGAAAAAAGACATGTTCAATTTAAATGAAGGCAATCGAATCGTCATGGCTCAGATGGAGGGCATTTCGCCCAAGGTGGCACGCAGGCGTCGCTTTGAAAAATCTTCGGAAGATACAGAAAATAAGGTACGAAAAACTTGGTTGTCTCGTTAATTCTTCGTACCTTAGCTCCCATGAAGGAAACACGGACATATAAAGAGCTGAAAGATGAGGTTGTGCGTTTGAAAGAGCGCATAGCGTATCTTGAGCGCCTGTTGTTTGGTGCGAAATCGGACAAGTTGAGGATTGCGGC
>CAKQDQ010000169.1 GCA_934229335.1 uncultured Prevotella sp. | reverse complement strand
ATAGTAGCCTTCAAGAGATTTCGGGATGTCATAGTGTATCACAAAGCGCACGTCTGGTTTGTCGATGCCCATTCCGAAAGCTATAGTCGCCACTATAACGTCTAACCTTTCGTTCAGGAAGTCATCTTGCGTACGATTTCTTACCGCAGTATCAAGTCCTGCATGATATGGTGCCGCCTTTATATCATTGGTCTTTAGAATCTCCGCCAACTCCTCCACCTTCTTACGGGCAAGACAGTATATGATGCCACTTTTGCCAGGGTGCTGCCGTATAAACTTAATAATCTGCTTATCAACGTCAGCAGTTTTAGTACGCACCTCATAGTACAGGCTTGGTCTATTGAATGAGCTCATAAAGTCCTTAGCATCTGTTATGCCAAGATTTTTCTTTATATCCATTCTTACCTTTTCCGTTGCAGTAGCCGTAAGGGCTATTACTGGCGCTCTACCAATCTCGTCTATGATAGGGCGTATACGTCTATACTCTGGTCGAAAGTCATGTCCCCACTCTGATATGCAGTGAGCCTCATCAATAGCATAGAACGATATCTTCACATCTTGAAGGAACTTCATGTTCTCTTCTTTAGTTAGTGACTCTGGAGCCATATACAGCAACTTTGTCACTCCGTTCTTCACGTCCTGCTTTACCTTCTCTATCGCGCCTTTATTCATTGAAGAGTTAAGGCAATGCGCTACGCCATCGTGCTCGCTTATACCGTTTATCACGTCCACCTGATTTTTCATCAACGCGATAAGCGGTGATATCACTATTGCCGTACCGTCCATTATCAACGATGGCAGCTGATAACACAATGACTTACCTCCCCCCGTAGGCATCAGCACAAAGGTATCATTACCTTCCAAGAGGTTACGTATCACCTCCTCTTGCCGTCCCTTAAAGGTATCGAAGCCAAAGTATTGTTTAAGTTTTTCTGTCAGGTTTACTTGCATAGGTGAGTGGAGTATTTTTTTATTACAGACCTGTAACTATTGCGTTACAGGCCTTTCGTCAATTGTTCCTCAGCATATTCTTTAGTCACCTCAAACTTGGTGATACCCTTTGTAGGTGCCTCAAACATTACATCGGTCATAATATTCTCTACTATAGAACGTAGTCCACGTGCTCCGAGCTTGTATTCTACAGCCTTGTCTACTATATAGTCCAACGCCTCTTGTGTAAAGGTGAGGTCTATATTATCCATTTTGAACAGCTTAACATATTGTCTTACTATACTGTTCTTTGGTTCAACAAGAATACGCCTCAACGCGTCATGGTCAAGAGGATTTAGATGTGTAAGCACTGGCAGACGTCCTATTATCTCTGGTATAAGTCCAAAAGACTTCAAGTCCTGCGGCACTATATACTGCATCATATCCTTCTTGTCTATGTTTCGCGTGTTCTGCACACTATTATAGCCTACAGTATGCGTATTCAAGCGTTGTGCTATCTTACGCTCTATGCCATCAAACGCACCACCACAGATAAAGAGTATGTTACGAGTGTCTACGTGTATATAGTCCTGGTCAGGATGTTTTCTGCCGCCCTTTGGTGGCACATTAACCATCGTTCCCTCCAAGAGCTTCAACAATCCCTGCTGTACACCCTCACCACTTACGTCACGTGTAATGCTCGGATTATCCGACTTACGTGCTATCTTGTCTATCTCGTCGATAAACACGATACCTCTTTGTGCAGCCTCAAGATTATAGTCGGCTACCTGTAACAGTCTTGACAGTATGCTTTCCACGTCCTCTCCCACGTAGCCTGCCTCGGTAAACACCGTAGCGTCCACAATAGTAAACGGCACATTAAGCAACTTGGCGATTGTTCTTGCCATCAAGGTCTTACCTGTACCAGTAGAGCCTACCATTATAATATTGCTCTTCTCAATCTCAACACCATCGTTATCTTCTGGCTGCGAGAGTCTTTTGTAGTGGTTATACACAGCCACAGAGAGATAGCGTTTCGCTTCATCCTGTCCTATTATATATTGGTCAAGGTACGCCTTTATCTCCGCTGGCTTAGGCACGTCCTTCATTTCAAACTGCGCCACACCGTCACTACCGCCTTTAGCGTCGGTACCAACAGCTATTCCAAGGGCTTGCTGGGCTATATGCCATGCCTGTTCTGCACAGCTTTCGCATATAAAGCCATTAACGCCAGTGATGAGCATACGTACTTCGTCCTCACCTCTTCCGCAAAAGCTACAAGTCTTTTCTTTTCTTTTTACCATCTTTCGTTATGATTGTCTACTTTCCACCTCACTTGCATCGCTACTTCCGTTGGCGTTCGTTACGTCATGCCGTACATCCACCCTTGCTTCTCTATGCAGCTCTTCGAGGTACGTCTACAATTATTTCTTTACCAACACTTGGTCTATCATTCCGTATTCCTTAGCTTCTTCCGCTGTCATCCAGTAGTTACGGTCAGAGTCTTGCCATACTTTCTCGTATGGTGTATGTGAATGATTACTTATTATGGTATAGAGTTCTTTCTTGAATTTCTGTATTTCCTTAGCCTCTATCTCTATATCACTCGCCTGTCCCTGCACGCCGCCGAGTGGCTGGTGTATCATCACTCTGCTGTGAGGCAATGCCGAACGCTTACCTTCCTGACCTGCAACAAGGAGCACCGCGCCCATAGACGCAGCCATACCCGTACAGATAGTAGCGACATCACTTGAGATAAACTGCATAGTATCATATATACCAAGTCCCGCTGTTACGCTGCCGCCAGGAGAATTAATATAGATAGAGATATCCTTACCAGGGTCTGTAGAGTCCAGATACAGTAGCTGCGCCTGTATAGTGTTCGCTGTATAGTCATTAATTTCCGTACCAAGGAAGATAATACGATCCATCATAAGACGTGAGAACACGTCCATCTGCGTTACGTTCAACTGTCTCTCTTCAAGGATGTACGGATTAAGATACTGGTTCTGCGCTGCCACAACATCGTCAAGCGCCATACCGTTCATTCCAAGATGACGCGTTGCATACTTTCTGAAATCGCTTGTCAAATTCATCTTATATTAAAATCTATTTATTTTCGTAATGATTTTCTCTCTGAATGTAAAAAAGACATTCATACAACAAAATTATAAAAATATTTTTTAATAAGCAAATTTTTCGGAACTTTTCGTTTTTATTGTAACATTTTTTTTGCGTAAAAGTATTATTACATATCTAATTACATTTTGCTTTTAACATTCCGAAAGATTTATTTTTTACCTCCACACATACCAACAAGTCCGGGTTGCTATTCGCAACTCGGACTTGTTACTATTATATAACTATTGTTATCTCATATACCATATGCCCTTTTTCTCTACCATAGGCACTACTATTTCTTCTCTAACGCTGTCAGCGTACGTCACAGAGAGAAATGCTTCCGCCACGTGTTTCGCAGTATCGGCTACGGCACGCATTGGCGTCAGCGAGACTATGCCTTTATGCTCTTTCTTCTGTCGCTCCATGAACATCTGCATATTGAGCACCAACTGCTGTCGGTATGCAGGCGAAACGCTGTCGCCTTTTAGTGTTCCGTCTACAAAAGCGTCATAGTCTCCAGCAAGAAGCTGGTCGTAATATGCCTTTGCAGCTTGCAACGCCACGTCGCCAGGCTTTATCTCTTCCTTGCCACACGACACCAAAGTTAGTATTCCTAAGACGAGTATGAATATCCGTTTCATTACTTTTGTCTTATAAACACATTTATCGGTGTGCCCGTCAGCTCCCAGTTTTCGCGTATCTTGTTTTCAAGGAATCTGCGATACTGCTCCTTTACATACTGTGGCAGGTTGGCGTAAAACACGAATGTCGGTATCTGTGTGTCTGGCACCTGTGTGCAATACTTTATCTTTATGTACTTACCTTTTATTGACTGCGGTGGTATAGCCTCTATTATCGGCAACATCACCTCGTTCAGCTTACTTGTTCCTATTCTCGCCTTACGGTTGAGATATACCTGCTTCGCTGTTTCGAGTACCTTGAAGATACGCTGCTTTGTTAATGCGGACGCAAAGATTATAGGGAAGTCGGTGAACGGAGCCATTCTGTTACGTATAGCATTCTCAAAGGTAGAAATCACAGCCTGTGTCTTATCCGGCACAAGGTCCCACTTATTCACTACCACTACGAGCGACTTATTGTTCTTCTGTATCAGCTGAAAGATATTCATATCCTGCGCCTCTATGCCTCGTGTAGCGTCTATCATGAGTATGCAGACATCTGAGTTTTCTATCGCACGTATTGAACGCATCACGCTATAGAACTCCAAATCCTCGCTAACCTTATTCTTTCTACGTATTCCTGCGGTATCAACGAGATAGAAGTCGAAGCCGAATTTATCGTAGCGTGTATAGATAGAGTCACGCGTTGTGCCTGCTATCTCGGTCACGATGTTACGTTCTTCTCCTATAAAGGCGTTGATAATGCTTGACTTTCCAGCGTTTGGTCTGCCTACTACCGCAAAGCGAGGTATGCCGTCTTCTATGTTATCCTTCTCTTTCTCTGGCAGTTTCTCTAATACTTTGTCGAGCAAATCACCTGTACCAAAGCCTGTCGCCGCACTGATACACATAGGGTCTCCCAGTCCCAGACGATAGAAGTCAGCGGCATAATACTGCTGATCATTATTATCGGTCTTGTTACTTACGAGTATCACTGGCAGCTTTGTCTTACGCAGTATCTGTGCTACGTCTGAGTCAAGGTCTGTAACGCCTGTCTGCACGTCAACGAGGAAGAGCACGAGGTCAGCCTCTTCCGTGGCTATCGTTACCTGTCTGCGTATGGCATCTTCAAAGATGTCATCACTGTTTACTACCCATCCTCCTGTGTCTACTAA
>CAKQDQ010000168.1 GCA_934229335.1 uncultured Prevotella sp. | reverse complement strand
AAGAGGTGGAGGAACTGAAAAAGGAACCTATAGATATGTATGTGGCGAAACCTAACTTCTGGAAGTTTTCTGGAGATTACTATCTACAGCTGTTGCAGAACTACATAACGCCTAACTGGTATAAGGGAGGATCGAATAACTATTCCATGTTGGGCACAGTGACGCTGCAGTATAACTATAATAACAAGCAGAAGGTAAAGTGGAATAACAAGTTGGAGATGAAGTTAGGATTCCAAAATACGGAGTCGGATACGGTCAATAACTTCAAAGCCATGGAAGACCTTATACGATATACGTCAAATTTAGGATTGCAGGCGCATAAGAATTGGTACTATACTGCGCAGGTTATTGCTAATACGCAGTTCGCACAGGGTAGGAAGAATAATCAGACAAAGGTATATTCGGACTTTATGTCGCCTTTCAACCTAAATGTGTCTTTGGGTATGGACTATACGGTAAGGACGCATAACAATAAGCTGAGGGGTAATGTTCACCTCGCACCTATTGCTTATAACATGAAGTATGTTGACAGATTGGACTTGTCGCAGAGCTTCGGACTGGAGAAAGGTAAGCATACTCTGCATGATTATGGTTCGCAAATGGTTACGGAATTAGACTGGGAACCTGGGTCTATGTTTAAGTGGCACACAAGATTGTATGCTTATACGACATACGAAAAGTTTGAGTTGGAATGGGAAAATACTTTGACGTTTAAGTTTAATAAATACATCTCAACAAATCTCTTCCTTTATCCGCGATTCGATGACAGCGTAAAGCGTAAGGAAGACTATAGTTATTGGCAGTTTAAGGAATACCTAAGCTTTGGCTTTAGCTATTCTATGTAGTATAGTTATTATTGTAAAAGGCAAGGCCTTGATACACGTTTATTTCATACGTTGTATCAAGGCCTTGTGCAAATTATCGGCAGGTTGTAGTGCCAGCTTCTTCCTAATGTTAGCTCGTTGCGTACTAATGTTCGACTCCGTTTTACCTAAAATAGCGCATATCTCGCTTTGTTTCTTATTGCGAAGTATCAGTTGGCATATCTTTATCTCTGTTGGCGTAAAGTCTGGAAACCTTTCTGCAATTTTGGCTTCATCGGTATCTTGCGCATTTTTGAAATGAAGTACGTTCTTGACGAGATTAGCTTGTGATGTCTCTCCAAGAATATTAAGGAGCGAACCGGTCTCTTCTATGCTGTGTTGCTGTTTAGCAAGGTTGATATATGCTTTTACTTGTTCTTTGTCAAGGCGCAGCATGTGTAGCAGTTCTTCTTCGTCTCGTCTGAGTGTTTGGTTCTCTTCTTGTAACTTTTTGGCCACGCGGGTAATGCGAAAGCCAAGAAAACTGATGAAACAGAATATAAGTAACACCATAAAACAATAGTCTATCAGTGTACGGTCGTTTGTAATCATGACACAACTAATGTATGACACTATACCTATCGCTGACACTATTTGCGTAGCTCGTATGAGATAAGTGGCAAGTGTGATGACAGAGTTGCCCATAAGTATCAGTAGGTTGATGATGATAACCATACGATAGTCGGGCATTGTGGGGGTAAGAGCACTGTAGATATTGTCTGCTGCAATAACAAGTTGGCAACTGATGGTCAACAATGCGGCTGTATGGGCTATGTCAACCTTGTTTAGTGTATATGCTATTGAGATAAGGGTGAAGAATAACAACAGCAAGGAGTTAGAGACAGTAAAGAATATATCAAAGGCACCAGAGACCTTAATGAGATTTGATATTGCGCCAATCATAATTGTCAATGTGTAAAACAGTACTATTATTTGTCGCTGACGATTAATGAATCCCAGTTCCTTTTCTTTATGGTCACGGGCAATGGCGTGTAGTATCCTGATTGGGTAGAGCTGCTTTATGTGCATTAGGCATGAGCTTTTTATGGTTCAATAATGTGCAAAGTTATAAAAAAATAATTACAAATGGATTGGAATATGGGTAAAAAAATAACTTCCACTACAGAATTTGACGTGGAAGTTATTTTGTAATTATTATATGTTTTTTTCTCGTTTCAGACTCTTTGCGTTATTCAGAACCAATATAAAGTAGTACCATAGATAACAGAACGAGGGCGAGGTCAACGATTTTGGCCTTGAGATTCTTCTCATGAAACATCATTGCGCCACACAAGAAGCTTACGATAACGCTGCCACGGCGTACCATTGACACTACGCTAATCATGGCACCGTCAAGCCCTAACGCATAGAAGTATACGAAATCAGCGGCTGACAGAAAAATGCTTATTAGCGGAATGCTCCAATGCCACGTGAATGGCGTAGTGCTCTTGCGTTTCGGCCACCACAGTACTATGAGCATAACAAGCATCATGAAGAACTGATAAATGTTGTACCATGCCTGTACTGCCATTTTGTTCAGACCAACACCACCGTTCTCTGGTGATGCCATGAGATATTTATCATACAGTCCAGAGATTGCTCCAAGTACGTTAGCAAGGATTACAAAGTAAATCCATTTGTTGTGAAACCAGTTTATTCCTTCCTTCTTGCTCGTATTCTTAAGCATCTCAATGCCTATCAAGGCAACGGCAACACCGAGCCACTGCCACATATTCAGTCTCTCTGCAAATAGCAATAATGCGCCAACAAGAACCATAACAGGACGTGTAGCGTTGATAGGACCAACGATAGTCAGTGGTAAATGTTTTAGACCGAAGTAGGCAAGGAGCCATGATGACAGTACGATACATGACTTGATGATGATATATTTCTGTTCAGCCCAATTATAGTCTGAACAGAAGAAGATAGATTCTCCTCCTATATTACCTGTATGTGACAGTATGATAAAAGGCAGGAAAATAACGGAAGAGAAGAGAGTGTTGAGAAGAAGCACTGGTATTACAGCGTTTTCTTTAAGGGCGTGTTTCTTGAATACATCATAAAAGCCTAATAAAGTGGCTGATAGAAAAGCTAATATTACCCACATGATGATAACTTAAAGTAAAATTGAAATTTAATTAGTGTCTTTGAAAACAAATAATAAGGGCTTGCCTAATTACGCTTTATTGCCAGAACGCATGGTAATTATGGTGCAAGCCCTTATCTAATATTATTACTTCTTCTTTGCGTACATTTTTGTTTGCTGTTCGATAAGCTCCTTGTCGTCAAAGTAATCAATACGCATAGCGTGGCGAACTTCATTAAGTGTCTTTATTCCACGTTCACGTGCTACTTCTGTTCCCTTCTTAAGTATGTCGTAAACCTCTGGAATACGCTGTTCCCATTGGTGTCTACGTTCCCTAATAGGCTCCAGTCTGTCGTTGAGTACATTGTAAAGGAACTTCTTACAAGTACCGTCTCCCAAGCCTCCACGAGTGTAGTGTGCCTTTAGCTCATCGAGGTTCTTGTATTCGGGCAGGAACTTCTCAAAGTCAGAATCATTACAGAAAGCGTCAAGGTAAATAAACACAGTGTTGCCTTCAAGGTGTCCAGGCTGTTCTATGTGTATGTGTTCTGGGTCTGTATACATAGAGTTTACTTTCTTCTTCAGTTCCTTTGCTGTATCAGAGAGGTATATGCAGTTACCCAATGACTTTGACATCTTAGCCTTACCGTCAGTTCCTGGCAGACGCAAACAAGCCGCGTTCTCAGGAAGAAGAATCTTTGGCTCTACGAGAGTGTCGCCATATATATAGTTAAAACGACGTACAATCTCGTTTGTCTGTTCCAACATTGGCTTCTGATCTTCACCAGCAGGCACTGTAGTAGCTTTGAAAAGAGTGATGTCAGCAGCCTGAGAGATAGGGTAGCAGAAGAAGCCTGTAGGTGTGCCTCCTTCGAACTTACGCATCTCTAACTCTGTTTTTACGGTAGGATTACGCTGTAGTCGCTGTACGCTAACGAGATTCATGTAGTAGAATGACAGCTCTGTCAGCTCAGGTACGGCACTCTGTATGAAGATATGTGTCTTCTCTGGGTCTATGCCAGCAGAGAGATAGTCTAATGCTACCTCGATAACGTTTTGGCGAATCTTCTCTGGATTATCCGCATTGTCAGTCAAAGCTTGCGCGTCAGCAATCATGATGAATATCTCATCATACTCTCCAGAGTTTTGGAGTTCAACACGGCGACGTAGCGAACCAACGTAGTGACCTATATGAAGTTTACCTGTCGGGCGGTCGCCAGTAAGTATTACTTTTTCCATTTATTATTTCTTTAATTGTCTACTTGATAACTTCCATATCCTTGCACTATATGCTGGTACCAGCATCTTAACGTAATCGTCACCCTTTATGGTGATGTCCATGGTCTCGTCTGTCAGCAAGTCCTTTGCATGATATTTCTTCTCGTGTATGGAAAGGAATTCAACAGCATGGGCAGGAATCTTTACATCAATGTCAACAGCATTGCCAACAAAGTTGCATACTACCAGTAATATGTCGTTGCCATTCTTACGTAAGAATGCGAATTGACCGTATTGGTTGAATCTTGGTGAAGAAGGATTAACATACATGAGGTCGTAGAAGTCGCCATCTATGGCTTTCTCCTGTCTTGCTATTCGCAATATCTTTTTATGAATTTGGTATATATCGAGTTCTTCTTCTGTCAGTTCGCCCGTCTCTATTCTGCATAGAGTGTCAAGACTCCAATAGTCGAAGATTGTTGTTCTACCGTCTTTGCCAGAGAACCCTTCTTCGTTCATGCCCTTTTCGCCATACTCTTCGCCAGCATACAGCATGAAAGGGTTGGCTTGCATCAGTACAGAGGCTATCAAACCAGGTATAGCTTTTGCTGCCGAACCAGCGAAATATTCACTTGCCACGCGCTGTTCGTCGTGATTTTCAAGGAAGTACAGCATGTGGT
>CAKQDQ010000167.1 GCA_934229335.1 uncultured Prevotella sp. | reverse complement strand
CCTTAATACTCATACATCTTGTAGGTATTCATTACACAGGGACATCTGTCAATCCTGCTCGTTCTATCGGTCCAGCTCTATTCGAAGGTGGTCAGGCACTTAGCGAGTTATGGGTATTCATCCTTGGTCCATTCGTAGGTGCAGTAATAGCCGCAACTATCTGGAAAATCATAAGCAAAGAATAATCACTCATCGATGAAGACGTTTACTTCACATATTGCCATAATATGTGCCAACATCATTTGGGGCTTGTACGCTACCATATGCAAGGGATTTCTTATCAGTGGCATAATAAGCAGCTGGGGGCTCTGTGGCATAAAGATGATAGGTGGAGCGATTCTTCTCTGGTGTATTGCGGCATTGCTGCCATCCAGCATCGCGCCAAGAGAGAGGATAGACTATAAGGACATACCCAAACTGTTCCTTGCCTCTATGCTTATCAATGCAGGTAGTCAATCCTGTATTATCATAGGACTTAACTACACAAGTCCTGTTGACGGCACAGTTATTTGCAGTATGGCACCGATATTTACAGTTGTACTTGGTATATTATTATTAAAACAGAACATCAGTATAGTAAAATCTATTGGCATAGCATTAGGCTTTGGAGGTGCCATTCTATTCGTACTGCCAGGTTTACTCTACGGTAATCCACTAACAGACATTGACAATAATGGCAACAATCCCCTACTCGGAAATGTCCTCATCATAGCCTCACAAATATTTGGTGCGCTGTACCTTTTACTCTTTACCAATGTATTGTCTCGTTATAGTGCCGTAACACTGATAAAATGGCTTTTCCTCTTCTCTGCAATAGTCTTGTTGCCATTTACAGCGACCGACATTTACAATGTCAGTTGGTCGTCCATCAACATAGAGGAATGGCTACAATTAGGCTACATTATAATATTTGCTACGGGACTTGCATACCTTTTGCTCGTTGTTGGTCAAAAAGGTGTTTCACCTACAGCTATTTCCATGTATAACTACCTACAGCCCATTACAGCTACCATAAGCAGCATAGCTCTTGGTATAGCAACAATCACGGGACAGCAGATCTTGGCAACAATACTCTGTTTAGTAGGTGTTTACATAGTTATAAAGAAGTAAGAAACAGACAACGCCTAAGTAACATAGTTCATATAACGATACACTCTATAAGGTCACAGACATACATAGCAGTGGCACTAACTTCTATACATAAAATATAGTGGTTATTGCCACTGTATCATTTGTAATAACATCATAAAGCACTATATAGAAGCAACGTCAATAGGACTTTTATCTAAAAATGTTTGTAAGATTCAATTTTATTCAGTAATTTTGCATACAATATGCCATATATGACTTTTAATCTTTCATTCAACTTCCTTGACATAATAGTAAAAGGAATGATAGTTGGTATAATCTGCTCAGCCCCAATGGGCCCAGTAGGTGTGCTTTCCGTTCAGCGTACCCTTAACAAAGGACGATGGTATGGATTCGTAACAGGAATAGGTGCTACCGTCAGCGACCTTATATACGCCCTTATTACAGGCTTCGGAATGAGCTTCGTAATGGAGTTGATAGACAATCCACAAAACAAATTTTTCTTACAGATCTTTGGCAGTGTCTTGCTCTTCATATTTGGTATATACTGTTATAGATCGGACCCACGAAAGAAGATTCACCAAGGCAAGAAGAACAAGAAGGACACGTTGATACACAACTTTGTAACAGCATTCCTCGTCACGTTCTCCAACCCCCTCATAATATTTCTGTTTATGGCAACCTTCGCACAATTTGCCTTTATTGTGCCAGAACATCCGATAGAGATGTCGCTTGGCTATCTCAGCATCGCGGCAGGAGCTCTGCTGTGGTGGTATGGGTTAACATGGTTAATAGACAAGATAAGGGCATACTTTACGTTAAACGCGATAGTGATAATCAATAGGATTATAGGAACCATAGTTATGGTTTTCTCTTTTGCCATATTCATTGGCACTACGTTTAATCTTTATTCCATATACTGATAATAGATTCATCAATGTTTATTTCACAAAAATTACGCAAGACAAACATCGCAGAATACGTTCTGTATATGTGGCAGGTAGAAGACATTATACGTGCTTACAACTGCGATCTGACAAGAATCCGTAAGGAATATATATCCCGTTTTGAACTTAACGAGGAAGAAAAAGAAGAGATGACCGACTGGTATGGTAACCTTATCCGCATGATACGCGAGGAGGGAAAGACCACAAGCGGGCATATTCAGATTATAAAAATCGTTATTCAGCAAATGACAGAACTGCATGAGCAGCTTTTACAATCTCCCAAATTCCCTTTCTACAGCTCTGAGTACTACAAGGTTCTTCCTTTCATCGTAGAGCTTAGAGGAAAAGGTGATAAAGAAATTGGAGAAATAGAGACGTGCCTAAACGCTCTCTATGGCGTTATGCTACTTAGAATACAGAAGAAAGAGGTTAGCACAAGCACGCAGAACGCTGTAAAAGAAATTACCACATTCTTAGGAATGTTGTCCGATTACTATAAAAAGGACAAAGAAGAAGGCATAAAATTTGATGAGGACTAACCTCACAAAATCTATGCTACATATAACAAAAAATATTTTGTCAATTCATAATATAAACAAGTAAGAGAATTATATGAATCCAGAAATAGAGCGCAGAAGAACTTTTGCAATAATATCCCACCCTGATGCTGGTAAGACCACCCTGACAGAGAAATTTCTTCTCTTTGGTGGACAGATACAGGTAGCTGGTGCAGTGAAAAGTAACAAGATACGTAAAACCGCTACATCAGACTGGATGGACATTGAGAAACAACGCGGCATCTCCGTATCTACCTCCGTAATGGAGTTTGATTACCTTCCACCAACAGCCGATGCTTCTACTGCACCATACAAGGTTAATATCCTTGACACCCCAGGTCACCAGGACTTCTGTGAAGACACCTACCGCACACTAACAGCCGTTGACTCCGCTATAATAGTTGTTGACAGTGCAAAAGGCGTAGAGGCACAAACGAGGAAACTCATGGAAGTATGTAGAATGAGAAATACTCCCGTTATCATCTTCATCAATAAGATGGACCGTGAAGGTCAAGACCCATTCCAACTTCTTGACGAACTGGAAGAAGAGTTGCAAATAAAGGTAAGACCACTGTCATGGCCTATAAACCAAGGCGCAAAGTTCAAAGGCGTTTACAACATCTACGAACATCAACTAAACCTATTCACCCCAGACAAGCAAAGGGTTACTGAGAAAGTAGCTATCGACATAAACTCTTCAGAACTTGAAGCACAAGTGGGAGAAGACGATGCCGCACAACTAAGAGAAGATTTAGAATTAGTAGATGGCGTATACCCAACATTTGATGTAGAGACTTATCGTTCCGCAGAGGTCGCACCCGTATTCTTCGGTAGTGCACTCAACAACTTCGGCGTACAGGAACTTCTCGACTGCTTTGTCGAGATAGCACCATCACCCAAGCCGACAAAAGCTGAGGAGAGAGTGGTAAACCCTGATGAGGCAAAGTTTACTGGATTTATCTTTAAGATTACTGCCAACATTGACCCTAACCATCGTTCTTGTATTGCTTTCTGTAAAGTATGTTCAGGCAAATTCCAAAGAAATCAACCATACCTACACGTAGGAATGGGTAAAACTGTAAGATTTTCCTCTCCTACTCAATTCATGGCACAGCGCAAATCTACAATTGACGAGGCATGGGCTGGCGACATTGTAGGTCTGCCCGACAATGGGATATTCAAGATAGGCGATACACTAACAGAAGGAGAGAAGCTACACTTCCGTGGACTTCCATCATTCTCACCAGAAATGTTTAAATATATAGAGAATGATGACCCTATGAAGGCTAAACAGTTCCAAAAAGGCCTGGAACAGCTTATGAACGAAGGTGTAGCACAGTTGTTCGTAAACCAATTTAACGGCAGAAGAATTGTCGGTACGGTAGGACAGCTTCAGTTTGAGGTAATACAATACCGTTTGGAGAATGAATATAATGCCAAATGCCGTTGGGAGCCTGTTCACCTACACAAAGCTTGCTGGATAGAGAGCGACGATGCCGCGGAGTTGGACAACTTCAAGAAGCGTAAATACCAATACATGGCTAAGGACAAAGACGGACGCGATGTCTTCCTCGCAGATTCTGGATACGTTCTGTCCATGGCACAACAAGACTTTGAACACATAAAATTCCACTTCACGAGCGAATTCTAACACGCTCAGTTTTAGATTATTTTATTAACCGATATAAAAGCACCCAAATCGTTTAACGATTTGGGTGCTTTCATATCATAATAACTACGCTATTGCATTGTAATAAGGCAGTCTTTATTACGATACAAATATCATTCGTCGACAGATAGCACCAATGCATCATTTCGTCCTCTTGGCAACGTTACAACTATTGTGACTCCAGTTCCTTCACGCTTTGCTGTTATACCCGAAGAATAACAAAGCGTAGAGTTTGCGACCTCTCGTATTATTTGGCGCATAATTAGAAATTCTACATTGGGTGTCTCTGTACTAAAGAGAATATCGCTATATGCTAAGATCTTGAGACTATTCGACATAAAAAAACGTAAGGTTAGATAACCGTCTTTACATTCCTTTACTGTGCATTGGGGAGATTTTCCACCATTGTTTCTACGCAAGAGATAGAGCAGATAGTCCATTAACTCCTTATTGGTAATGATTTCTAATCCATCAACAGCAGCGCCATCATCAACGTTCAACTTAAACAAATCCGTAACCCGTATACTGCTTACCTTAAATGTAAACGAAGCTGCAAGACCATTCATCCCACGCAGACAAAGCGTCTTATACAATTCTCTATAGTAATCCACGGTAGAGGCGACATCTGTCCCATC